>CAYWCH010000237.1:996-4282 GCA_964456715.1 uncultured Anaerolinea sp.
TTTATTTATTACATCACATAATGATAGCAGAGTTGACGGAGTCAGGTGATGGGTAAATGGCGAAGACTGATATTCCGATGAGACTGTTTCCTGATGGATTTCTTCAGGAACATTTCCGGTGTGGGCATCAATGAAAACCACGCGTTCATATTGACCCAGGTCATCCGCCATTTCTGGCATTAATTGTAGATGAAACTGGAATTCTAGATCTCCGAAAACCACCGGCAAATCCTCTTCACCGAGACCTTGGGTGTAGATCCCGTAGTTCTGCATCACCTGAAGAAGCACATGCCAGGCGACGCCGTCATCCTGACGATCAATGTTGCCATAACCAATGATCAAAGTCTTCAAAATTCATCCTTCAAAAAAGCGATGCCAGGGTTGTTTTCCGGCATCGCTTTTTATTCAGTCTGTTCTGTACTGCCTAATCGCGGCTCACCGTTTTAATAAGATTACCATCAGAATCTTCAAAATCAAGAACGATTGGCATCTGACCAACGGCATGAGTGGAGCAGGAAAGGCAGGGATCGTGGGCGCGAATGGCAGCTTCCACGCGGTTGAGCTGACCTTCAGTGACATCCGAACTGGTAATGTAGGTCTTGGCGACGCTGTCAACAGCTTCACTCATGGCCCAGTTGTTATGGCCGGTGGAGACGATAAGATTGACCTTTTCGATCTGTCCGGTCTCTTTGGCCCAGTAATGGTGAATGAGCGTACCGCGGGGAGCTTCGATAACGCCTACGCCTTCGGGCTGCGGATTGTAGCAGGTATTGAGGATGTCGGTGCTGAGGATATCCGGGTCATCCAAAAGTACCTTCACCTGTTCGGCAGCATATAGTGCTTCGATCAAGCGGGCATAATGGTAGAACAGGGTGTTTTCCACGGGTTTGCCGCCATTGAGGGTTTTGAACTTCTTCAGTTCCTCATTGGCAAGCGGGGTGGAGATGCGGTCGGAGTTGTTGCAGCGTCCGAGAGGTCCAACACGGTAAACGCCCTGCGGGTAGCCAAGTTTCTTGTAATACGGGAATTTCAGGTAAGACCAATCTTCCACGTGTTCGGCGATGTAATCCAGGTAATGGCTGGGTTCGAATTTTTCGAGTTCCTTGCCATCACGTCCGGTCAAGCGGATCATTCCATCGTACATTTCAAGGGTGTTGTTTTCTTTGACCAGGCCGAAGTAGCCGGTGGGGAAGACTGCGAACTTGTTGATGTCTTCCATGTTCTTTTCAGCCCAATCCTTCATGATCGAAAGACCGAGCTGGATGGTCTTGATTGATTCGTCATATCCGGCCAGGATGCTGGCGCGCTCCTCTTTTGAGAGCGCCTTGTTGACGCCGCCGGGGACCGCGAAGACCGGGTGGATGCGGCGGCCGCCGACGGTGTGGATGATCTCCTGACCCCATTTGCGCAGCATGACCGCCTTGACGGTCAGATCGGCGTTGGCAGCCAACAGACCGGCCACGTTACGGGTGGCGGGATCGCAGTCAAAGCCGAGCAGCAGGTCAGGACCGGCGAGTTCGAAGAAGTGCATGCCGTGTGATTGGACGATCTGACCCATGTGCATCAGTTCGCGCAGCAGGGCTGCCGGGCGGGGTGGTTTGACACCCATTACCGCGTCGCCAGCCTTGGCAGAAGCCAGGTGATGGCTGACAGGGCAAATACCGCAGATACGCGGGGTGATGAGCGGCATTTCGAAGACCATGCGGCCTTCGCAGAATTTTTCGAAGCCACGGAATTCGTTCACGTGCAGGTAGGCGTGGTCAACCTTGCCGGCGTCATTCATGCGGATGGTGACTTTGGCGTGACCCTCGATACGGGTCACGGGTTCGATCGTGATTTTTTGAGCAACCATTATTTACCTCCTCGCCTAATGCCAGTGCAACTTGTCATCTTTGATCTCAGGAATGCGACCCTGAGCCAATTCGGCAAGCACATAGAAAATTGTATCGGCATCGGGCGGGCAACCCGGCACGAAAACATCCACGGGAACAACCTCGTTCACAGCCTGTACTTTGAGCGGGGTGGCCAATTCGGGATCGCTGGGGATCTTACCGCTTTCATCGGTGCTCTCGGTCTCGACATAAGCACGCTTTAGCGACTCTTCGATGGTGAAGAAGTTGCGCATGGCCGGGACACCGCCAAACACAGCGCAATCACCAAGAGCTACCAATATTTTGCAGCGTTTACGCATGCGTTCGGCAACTTCAACGTTATAAGAATTGTTGATGCCACCTTCGAGAACGCCAACATCGACACCAGTCGCGTCAGGTTCCTTCAGGTCAGTGATGGGTGATGATCTCAAGTCAGCCAGCTCGAGCACTTTAGCGATCCGTTCGTCCATGTCGAGGAGCGACATGTGACAACCGGCGCAGCCGGCCAACCAATCTGTTGAGACTTTTGGTTTTGCCATTTTCTCTCCTTAATCCGTAATACGATCGTTATTCAGCAAGTGCGGTGATCGCGGTCCGCTTGTGAATCTCTTTGGTCCAGTCATCATCCAATTTGGCACCGGTCTTTTCAGCCAGGGCTTTGAGAGTGGCGTCAGTGGTCTTGACTTCTTCTGATGGAGTGATCACACGAACAGATTTCTGCAGTTTGCCTTCCAGGTTCAGATAATGACCTTCCTGTTCCAGCCAGTTGGCGGCGGGGAAGACCACGTCAGCCATGGCGGTGAGGGCGGAGGTGTAGGTGGAGATAACCACCTTGCAGGCAACTTTTTCGAAGTCTTTCAGCATCTTCTGGGTGATCTCATCATCGCCGAGAGCGAAAACGACGGCTTTGTGGCCATCGACCTTGGCAGCTTTTTCGAGTTTCAACTGGGCCGCGGCAAGGCTGTTGGCTTCACCCTTGACACTCACGAGAGCCGCACCGATCAGTTCAGCGAAGGCTTTCAAAGCAGCGGGAGAAGCAACCTTTTCGTAGAGGATGACGGGTTTTTCATTTGATGCGATAACGAAGGCTGCGTCAAGATAGTCTTCAGATTTAAGGCCAGTTTTGTTGGCCAGGTTGTCGAGGTCCTCGGCTTTTACGGTGGCTTTGCCTTTGGCAAGTCCGAGTTTGACAACGGCAGCGCTAAGAGCCATCAGGTAATCTTCAGCGGCACCCTTGGAGTACTTCATGGCTTTGTTGGCCAGGTCAGCCAATGGGGTGTCTTTTGAATCGACAACGAGCAGTTTGGTGCCATTTGCCAACACACGTTTGACAAAGAAACCAACCACCTGGTGGTCTTTGATCAGGTCGGTGCCGAGCACCATGAAAGCGTCGGCAGCGGTTACATCGGCCAGTT
>CAYWCH010000238.1:0-4259 GCA_964456715.1 uncultured Anaerolinea sp.
ACACCCAAAGGGCAGTTCTCTTTTTGGACTGCCATTTTTAATTCTTTAATATGAATTACGAAGGGCTAAATAATTACTTCCTTTAGAACCTTTACTCCTATGATTGCATTCATTCCTGAGTAATTCGATAAATACCGGGAAGTAAATTACAGTTACATTGGAAAATTGCAGAAAGACCTCATTTATAAAGTAATTGAAACCAAGGTAAATACCACTTGAAACTGCTGTGGAAAAACAGTAAATTATTTTTATTAGTGTTGATAGATTATTTTGCTGTATATAAAGAGTGAGAGCCTGGAAAGGACAGATTGTGATGAAAAGAAAAGATTCTGTAGCGATCCTATTGTTGGTTATTTGCTTTTTGGCCTCCTCTTGTCAAAGGGCGACGCCCACAAGAACCGCAACTCCGGAAATCACCACCCCGGAAATCATCACCGAATCTGTTCTTCCTGATCCTGTGGTGGTCCAAATTATCTTCACGACTTCTTCAGATTGGAGTGACCTGGACCTGGTCTCTGGCGCCACGTGGCAATTACGTGAATTGGTGAGTACAGACCCGGAAGTTTCTGATGCATATGTTGAGGGAAATAAGTTTATTTGCGGGCAGTCACTTGAAAGGGCTGAATCAGGCCAAAGTATAGAAATGACTGCAGAATTCCTGCTATCTCCACAAGCAGGCGCTAATGAGGTTAAATTTAAAATTCTACGCGGGAATATTGGCGCATCCAGCATGCAAGTATCACGTTATTTCGAGAACAAATGGGTGACGGTTGCATCCTATTATTGGGATCAGATTACAGCAGGGGGTGAAAATGCCGTGGAATTCGGCTTTCCGTACGATGTAATTTTTGGTACAGAGGGATTCACCCTGTCTGAGGAGCAAATCCTCACCAATCCAGTTTCACCTGTTACTGGCATGCCTGAAGGAACGGATGGCTATCCATGGTGGAACGACAGCATCTTTTATGAAATTTTCGTGCGCTCTTTTTCTGATAGTGATGGCGATGGCATAGGAGATTTGAATGGAATCACAGAGAAATTGGATTACCTGAATGATGGGAATCCAGATACAACAACAGATCTTGGCATCACCGGAATTTGGCTGATGCCAATCTTTGAATCACCGTCTTATCATGGATATGATGTCATCGATTACTACAAGATCAACCCGCAATATGGAACTCTCGAAGATTTTAAGAATTTACTATCTGCTGCGCATGCTTGTGGAATTCGGGTAATCATTGATTTCACATTTAACCACACCTCCATTAAGAATCAGTGGTTTATAAATTCAACGGATCCATCCTCCACCTATCATGATTGGTATATCTGGTCTGATGCTGATCCGGGGTTTATGGGGCCATGGAATGAACAGGTTTGGTTCCCTTACAATGGAATGTACTATTACAGTGTTTTCTCAGCGAATATGGCTGATCTAAACTACAAAAATACTGAAGTTACGGCAACCATGGAAGAAATAGCTCGCTATTGGTTGGAAGACGTTGGCGTGGATGGCTTTCGCCTGGATGCCGCCAAACATATCGTTGAAGAAGGTTCAGTTCAAGCAAATTCGGATGCGACGCATGCCTGGTGGAAGAATTTTCGCACTTTTTATAAAGAGGTTGATCCGCAGAAAATGATGGTTGGGGAGATTTGGGATGATCCTGCGGTTAATGCCGCGTATGTACAGGGAGATGAATTGGATCTTGCTTTCGAATTTTACCTTGCCAACAAATTCATTGAATCAGTCAATAGTGGTAATTCTCAAGCGGCTGGTGATCAGATGACGCAATCTTTTGGATTGGTTCCCAGTCTGCAGTTAGCCACATTCCTGACAAATCATGATCAAAATCGACTAATGGATCAATTGGGATATGATCCAAAAAAGGTAAAGGTTGCTTCATCCATGCTGCTGACAGGCCCTGGAGTGCCATTCATTTACTATGGAGAAGAAATCGGTATGCAGGGTTCCAAACCAGATGAACGGATAAGGGCACCCATGCAGTGGTCAGCAGACCCGTTTGTCGGTTTTTCCAGCAGTGATATCTGGGAAACTCCAGGAAACGGTTGGGAGTATTACAATGTCGCTATAGAGGAGAATAATCCCGAGTCCATTCTTAATCATTACAAGAATCTGATTCATATCAGGAATCAACATGCAGCGTTGAGGGTAGGCGATTACACCATCGTTACTGCGAACGATAACTCACTCTATAGTATTCTGCGTGTAAGTCAGGAAGAAGCCATATTAGTGATCGTGAACCTTTCAGAAAAAACGCTTCAAGACTATATTCTATCGATTAATCAATGCGGCCTGGGGGAAGGGATTTACTCACCCGTTGCCATCCTTGGCGATGGGGTATTTACGTCTATTGTTGTTGGTGAAAATGGAGGATTTTCAAATTATTCTTCGGGAGTTGAAATACCCCCATACGGAACTATTATCCTTCAATTGCAAAAGGATTGACGCCAATAGCTTTCAAAGCATCCTGCTTTGAATGCTTTGTGTTTTTCATGATACGTGACCTCGGTGTTTCCCAAAAGCCGGTTTGGTAACTTGTTTATTAACCAATTCGAATTTACAATGGAAAAACTTATGATTGAAACTCCACGCTTACTCGTCCGCAAATTTCTTCAATCTGACGCGACCGACCTGTATGAGTATCTCTCCCGGCCGGAGATCTACAAATTCGAGCCGGGTGCGCCGATTTCTCTAGCTGAAGCCGAAGACATGGCCGCGCGGCGCGCTGTGGGGGAGGAATTCTACGCGGTGGTGCTTAAAGCGAACCAAAAGATGGTCGGGCACCTGTACTTCGCGCAGATCGAACCCAAGGAGTTCCTCACCTGGGAACTGGGTTACATCTTCAACCCGGCGTATCAAAAACACGGCTACGCCAGCGAGTCCGCGCGGGCGCTCATCGAATATGGCTTCGCGAACCTGGGCGTCCACCGCGTAGTGGCTCACTGCAATCCGCGTAACGTGGCCTCATGGCGGGTGATGGAGAAGGTCGGCATGCGGCGTGAAGCGCTGCTGCTCAAGCATGCCTTCTTTCGCCGATCACCGGATGGTTCTCCGATCTGGATCGATTCTTACGGGTACGCCATCCTTGAAGAAGATTTACGGGAATGAGAAAAGGTGGGTCTGGTGATCGAACCCACCTTCAATTTGATGCTTGTACGAACCACTCTGTTACTTTTGGTCCTTTTCACTGCCCGGGACAGGCGGAGGAGAAGCTGGCGTTGCAGGGTTAGGACTGCTGGGCGGAGGAGGGGGCATATTCGGTGGGAGCACACCGGCCCGTGCGGCTGCCGCCTTGCGGTTCTTGGCGGTGGACGCATACGTGATGAAAGCGATCACCATGAACCCGATCGATGCCACCAGGAAGAGCATCACATTCCCTTCCTCCATGGCTTCGGCAAGCCCGCCGCGTGGATTGAGCAGGGTGTGCAGGAACAGGAAGGTGACGCCGACCAGCGCGATGAACCACAGCCAGCGGTTCTTTTTGCGCAGTGCCTGACCAAACCCCTCGGAGAATCCAAGCATTTTCACAAAAGTGTTTTCAAGCGCCACCGCGAAGACAACAAGCAGGAAGGCTTCGATACCACTGATCACTTTCGTCCCTGTGCTGCTCAAAGAGCCTTTCAAGAGCGTACCAGTGACCAGGGTAGGCAGCCAAAAGACAAGGATGAGTACAACCGCGGTGATTGCGCTGCTCCTGAGCAGTGCCTTGCGTTTCTTGACGTCAAGCGATTCGTTGTCTGCACGCAGCGCTTCGGGAGTACCAAAAAGCAGGCCGGGGATCAATGAGAAAATGCGCGAGACAGCCACAGAAATGGCTGCGATGATGATGTTCGTCGGCCGGACAGCAAAATCGGCCGCGTCTCCCCATTTGCGCAGCTTGCGCCACTGGATAATGTCGTCAGCGAGTCCAACCAGCCCATTGGCAAGCGTCAGGTACAGGAACAGGCTGATGCCTTCACTGCTGAAGGGCTTCCAGTCCGGTTCAAGCATAGAAAACACCAGGCCATAGAAGAAAAGCACTCCCAGCAATTTTAAAATATCCAGCAAACCGGGTTGATGCATTTTGGCTCCCGTTTTGCTTTCGATCCACGCGCTGAAACGGCGCATCCAGAGCATTGGCTTGAAGGTCGTTTCTTTTTCACCTAATATGCGGGTGAACAGCTCGGCAGCCACGGCAAAAGGTAGCATAATCAGCGCTGCCAGCAGCAGGTTGCCTCCGACGACTTTTGGCTCGGTT
>CAYWCH010000239.1:0-1478 GCA_964456715.1 uncultured Anaerolinea sp.
ATCAATCGAAAATGGCCGGCATCGGCAATGCCTACATTCATGACATTCTCTTTCTCGCCAAACTGCATCCGCTGCGTCCGATCAATACCTTATCCGAAGACGATCTGCACCGCTTGTATAAAGGGGTTCACGGCGGCCTGGAACCCGCGCTCGCGAAGAAAGGCGCCTTCTACGAAGTGGATCTCTTTGGGAACAAGGGTGATTTCCAAATGGATGACATTCTGATCGGTTACCGCGAAGGACAACCCTGCCCGGAATGTGGCACGATGATCGTCAAGATCAAAACAGGCGGCACCAGCAGTTTCATCTGCCCTGCCTGCCAACCTGAGTAACTGAAATCACTAATGAGTCCTCGACACAAAAAAAGACTGCACTGAATCCCTGCGCAGTCGTTTTTGAAATGCGATAAGCTCTACATGCTCAATCGTCAGAGCTGGCGATCTCCCTCAACTCACCGGTGGCCACAAAGATCGTCCGCTCGCAGATGTTGGTGACCCGGTCTGACATTCTTTCCAGGTTGTGAGCCACCCACAGCATCCAGTTTGCTCTTTGGATGAGTTTCGCGTCCCCAATGATCAACACCATCAATTCCCGGTAAACCTGGTCATACAGATTGTCTATGAAATCATCTTCAACCGGGATTTTTGCCGCATCCGCCGCATTCTCTTCCATAAATGCCTTCAAGCTGCGATGCAGTAAGTCGGCGCCTTTTTCGGCCATGCGGGGGATGTCCACCAGCGGCTTGATCAAGGGTTCATCCGCCATCCGCAGGCTGATCTTGGCAATTCCCTTGGCATAATCGCCAATCCGCTCCAATTCGCCCGCAATTTCGAGCATCGAAGCCAGCAGGCGCAGGTCGTGAGCCATCGGCTGTTGTGTAGCGATCACGACCATCACTTTCTCTTCGATCGCGTAGCGCTTCTTGTTGACCTGAAGATCAACCTGTACGATCTGCTCCGATGCGGCCAGGTCACGCTTTTTTAATGAATCGACAGAACCCAGGATCTGCTGTTCCACCATCGAACCGAGATTGTTCAGGTCGTTCTTCAAATCCTGGATCTCAGCTTCGAGCGTTCTTCGCACAGAGCGGGGAGTTTTCGATATATTACTCATTTTCTCTCCATAAGCCGAACATGCCTGGATTTTTGAAAGAATAGTACAGAAATTTCATTGATACTATTCTATCATCACGGCAATTGAATCGTTCACCTATTTCCCCAATGGATCGCAATCGTCCCGGCCATGTAGCGTTTGAATCCGACATCGACGAACCCGGTGTCCTTCATCTTTACGGCCAGATCCTCTGCCAGCAGAAAACCCTCGGATGAGCTTTGCAGGTATTGGTATGCATCTCGGTTATGCGAAATTAACCTCCCCAGCAGCGGGATGACCAGGTGCATGTGCAGCCAGATGAACGGTAAGAGAATATTCCTCGTCGGCCGCGTTGTATCCAAAATGACGATCCTGCCGCCTGGCTT
>CAYWCH010000239.1:1488-3247 GCA_964456715.1 uncultured Anaerolinea sp.
CAGCCAGGGCCTGCTCATCTTCGGCGGGTTGCACCAGCACACCATCCAGATCGGCCACATTTCGCACCAGCCAGCCGGAGAGGATGACATTGAAACTGCCCGCAGTGAACGGAGTCTGAGCGGCATCGGCGCCTACAAAGGGCAGATCCCCTTTGCGCCTGCCTGCCAGCATCATTTCAAGGGTGAAATCGGCCGCGGCGACCTCGATTCCCGGAACGCTCTGCAGCAACATCCGCGCCAGGTCGCCGGTGCCGCTGCCCAGGTCAAGTACCCTCATCCCCGCGCGGATCCCGGCCAGGCGGATACATTCGCTGCGCCAGAACCTGTCCTGGCCCCCGGTCATCAGCGAATTCATGCGGTCATAGTTCGCGGCCACTTTCTGAAAGATACCGCGTACATATTTCTCTTTTTGCGCTTTCTTTTCGCTTGCATTCATCTGGATAGAATTATAGTCTGCCTGACGCTTTACCATATCGTTGCAGCTGCGGATTTTTTCAAGCGTGATAGAATCACTTCACGTTACGGAATCAGCGAGAAGGACCTGTCATGACCTCAATCCTTGATCACCTGGTTGCCTCGGCGACCGCCCAGAACCTCCATATCCTCAACGTGATCGTGCGCCAGCACGGAGAGATCATCGCGCGCCACGATTTTGCCCCCGAGCAGCCGGTGCTGCTGTGGTCCGCCAGCAAGACCTTCACCTCAATGGCGGTCGGAATTGCCCAATCCGAAGGGTTGTTCTCGATCAACGATCCGCTGCTCGAGCATTTCCACCCAGCCGGTGAGGTGAACGACAATTTACAGCACCTGCGCGTGCGCGACCTGCTCTGCATGGGCACCGGCCACCGCGCTGACCCGGTGAGCGCCGCGCTCGCAAGAAACGAGCCTCTCGACGACATCGAGCAGCTCTTCTTTGCCGAGCCCTTCGTCGACGCGCCGGGCACGCACTTCACCTACATGCTCTCCAAGCTCATCACCAGGCGCAGCGGGCTCAACCTGCGCGATTACCTGCTGCCACGCCTCTTTACCCCGCTCGGCATCGACGCACCGCGCTGGGAATCGGACCCGGCCGGCATCGCCTTCGGTTGTTCGGGGCTGTATCTTAACGCCACCGATCTTTCCAAGTTCGGGCAGCTGCTGCTCAACCTGGGCGAGTGGCAGGGCAAACAGCTCATCCCGCGCGATTACGTCCTCCAGGCCACAAAGCCGCAGATCAGCACCGCCGATTTCGACGAGCCCTTCGCCACCCCCGATTACCGCAGCGGCTACGGCTACCAGATGTGGATGAATCGCGTTCCCAACACCTGGCGCGTGGACGGCCTCTACGGGCAATACATCATCGGTCTTCCCGGGCAGGATGCGACCGTCACCTACATCTCCAACGAGCCGGAGAAGATGACGTCAATCATCGAGTTGACTTGGAACACAATCATTCAAGCGCTGTAAATTTGTGACTTCATGATGCGATGCTGCTAGAATGGAACAACGGCATTGTTATTCCACTTTCATTATCAAATCCGCTTAGTTATTTAATCACAATGGTGAGAAAGAATCGCCTTACTTTGGATTCATCACCATTGACATCACAACGCAAAGAATGATCAAGCCCAGCACAAAGACGATTGTCCTGATCAACGCACGCCTTTGATCTTTCCTTCCTGCTTCCTGAATTTCAGCCATCTTCACATTGACATCCGCCGGGACCGCGAGGTGGATATTTGTTATCCGGCCATGAGGGTGCAACGTACAATGTGATTTC
>CAYWCH010000239.1:3257-4242 GCA_964456715.1 uncultured Anaerolinea sp.
ACGGCGCTATTCGCTTCAAGCAGCGCTTTTTGGTCACTCTCCCTCATCCCCTTGACTACCGAGTCTCTATCCAGACCGGTCAAGGCGGCAAACCCCTCCGCCCCTGAATAAGCATTTGAGCTTTCCAGGGTGGCGATCTTGTCACGCGTCGCCTGCTCCAATTGACCCATCGACTCCAGTAATTTGGCGCGTTCTTTCAGGATGGGCGCGCGTTCCTTCTCCGGAGCCAGCTCCAGCGCTTTTGAGAAATCAGCCAATGCCTGGTCTTTGTCCAAATTGACGTGCCGCTTTCCGCGTTCAAGGTATTTCTCGAAGAGAGGAGTTGGCTTCAAAGCAAAGACCAATCCGCTGATCGGCATGACGACCACAACAATTCCCCAGAAAATGGGGGAAGTCAGGGCACAACCCAGCCCCTTGTAATCCGGATTATTAATCATCCGGCTGATAATGAAAACCCCCAATGCGGCTATCCCGAAAGAAAATATCAGGACAATTATCCTTACCAGTGCCCCGGTACCTGGCAGCAGCGATTTCCCGCAGTTTTGACATCTTTGTTTATCAGGCGGGTTTAATGATTTGCACTTTTCACAGTGTACCATCTCGACCTCCCATAACAAATAAAAATAATCGCGTAATTCATTCTACAGGATTATCCATACCGGTTTCAATAGATTTTATGATTTGCAGGGATCGCGTGTTTGACGCGTAGACGGGCTCTACGGGCAATACATCATCGGTCTGCCCATGCTTGTCATATGGAGCCGGAGAACATGACGCAATTGATTTAAGTGATGTCGAGAAATATCAGTAAAACATATGAGGCTCAATAAATGAGCCTCATCATAAAAATAATAACATTTGTGGCGAGGGTGGGACGTGTACCCCCGGGGTATTTGAACATACAAATATAGTTGGGGTTTAAAACGAAAGTGGCGAGGGTGGGATTTGAACCCACATCCAATGGCTTATGAGTCCACTGCTCCAC
>CAYWCH010000240.1:0-1006 GCA_964456715.1 uncultured Anaerolinea sp.
GACGCCGTGCTCGCCGCGCAGGCGATGGGTGCGGATCTGGCCTACATCGGCTCGCTCTCCTCTGACGCCATCCCGGCCATGATAGAAGCCTACAACGACCCGGCTTATTCAGAAGAAACGCGCTCGTATCTGGGAGCCAGCCTGGCCTGCCGCGCGGATCGCTTCTTTTACGTGAAAAATCAAGATTGGCGTTCCATCCGCTTCGGTGAATTGCATGCCTACAATCTACTGATGAAGAACAAGGACAGTTGGAGCCAGTTCCCGATCACCACGAACAGCGCAGGCACCAGGAGTGTCCAGGTAGGTGACACCATCGACTATTGTTCAACTTACGATTGGACTTACATGGATTAATATTTTTGAGCGCGTCTCCAAAAGAGGCGCGCTCAAAATATGTCTATTAATTAATGTTTAACTTTTCTGAAAGTCTTCGGCGCACCTAACCAACCGAAAACTTCGAAATCGATGACTCCATCCAGTCCGAAGACCACCCCTTCCTGCTCCAGCAGGGAACGCTGCATACTGCTCCCCATGCCAAAGCCATGCGGGCTAACCATGCCCTGGCTGTTGACAACGCGCTGCCACGGCACATCGTCGTTTCCCTGTATGTTGGTCAGCGCTGCCAGCGCGAAACCCACCATCTGTGCTGAACAGCGTCCCACAATGTTTGAGATCTGCCCATAACTGGCGATCTTACCATAAGGGATCTGGCGCACAGCATCATAGATCAGATCGTACAGTTTTTGCTTTTCCATGAAAATATTATACAATTTTTCATCCAATCACCATAAAATCGAAAATATCTCATGGTAGAATCAAACCTATGAAAAAATGGCGATTCTGGATCGGGGTGCTCATCAGTGCCGCTTTCCTTTACTGGGCTCTCAATAAACTCAATCTCTCTGAATTCTGGACGGTGATATCGCACGCCAACTACTGGTGGATCCTCCCCGGAGTCGCAGTCTATTTCGTAGCTGTTTGGGTGCGGGCCTGGCGCTGGCATTAC
>CAYWCH010000240.1:1016-4239 GCA_964456715.1 uncultured Anaerolinea sp.
AAAGTGATGTTCCCCATCACCTGCATCGGCTACATGGGCAACAACATCTACCCGGCCCGTGCTGGTGAGGTGCTGCGCGCCATCATCCTCAAACGCAAGGAAGGCGTACCCATTTCCGCGTCGCTGGCCACCATCATTGTCGAGCGCATTTTTGACGGCGTGGTCATGCTCGCTTTTGTGTTCGTCAACCTGGCGCAGCTCGCCTCCCTATCCGACGCATCCATCCCGCTCTGGAAATGGAATATCACCATCTCAGGATTGGCGTTATGGGGCAGTGTGATTTTCTTCGGCGCCCTGCTGATCTTCCTGCTGGCAGCCATGTTTCCCAAGTTCAGCTCGAAGATATTCAAATGGCTCATCGATCGTCTGCTGCCTACCAAAGCCCGCGAAAAGAGCCTTGGGATCATGAACCGTTTTCTTGATGGGCTTGAATCGCTGCGGTCTCCCGCGAATATCTTTATGGTGTTCTTTACTTCTGTCATCATCTGGCTGCTCGAAACAGTGAAATACTGGTTCGTGATGCACGCCTTCGGGTTCAACGCCAGTTTCTTCACACTCATGCTGATGAACGGTGTGGTTAACCTGGCCACCACTATCCCGGCCGCGCCGGGGTATGTGGGCACCTTTGATGCTCCCGGTATTGCCATTCTCATGGCCACCGGTATCGATCAGGCCGTGGCCACCGGCTACACCCTGGTGCTGCACGTAGCCCTGTGGGTGCCGATCACCGTGTTGGGTGCCTACTACATGGCCCGCGAAGGCATCAAATGGGACGAATCGCTGCGCGCTGAAACGACCGATTCACCCAAACCCGCGCCCACTGATTCACAACAAGGATACAAACATGAAAATTGCTGTCATCGGTGCCGGTTTCGGCGGCCTCTCCGCCGCTCTTGATCTGGTCAAGGCAGGAAATGAAGTGACCGTCTTCGAAGGTTCGGACCATCCCGGTGGGTTGGCCTCCGGCTTCAAGGCGCCTGCCTGGGATTGGTCGATCGAGAAGTTCTACCACCACTGGTTCACCTCAGATAAGTACATGTTCCAACTCATCGACGAGTTGGGATTGAGCAAGAAGGTCATCAAACGCACCCCCAAGACAGTCATGTTCTACAAGGGCAAGTTTTATCCCTTCGATACCATTCCTGCGGCGTTGATGTATCCCGGTTTGGGTTGGGGCATCCGCAAGATCCGCTTTGGATTGGTCGGCCTTTACCTGCGCCTCACCAACAACTGGAAACCCATGGAAGCCACCACCGTCGACGCCTGGATGCGTAAATACGGCGGCAATCGCGTGTATGAAGACATGTGGGAACCCATGGTCGTCGGCAAATTCGGTGAACGTTATGCCAAACAGGTGAACATGGCCTGGATGTGGGCACGTATGCATGCCCGCTCCACCAGCCTGGTCAGCTATGAGGGCGGCTTTCAGGCCTTCGCTGATGACTTTGCTGGCATCCTGCAGCAAAAAGGCGTTGACATTCGATACAACGCCCGCGTCGAAAAACTTGAAGGCGCTGAAGGAAGAATCAAATTAAGTGAAGCCGGCAAGACTGAGATCTTCGACAAGGTGCTGGTCACCGTTTCACCCGGTCAACTGGCAAAAATGGCTCCCGGCCTCGGCGAGGGATACCTCAAGGGGCTGCTCGATCTCAAACACCTCGGCGCCGTCGTGATGGTGGTGTCTCTCAAACATCAGCTCTCACGCGAAGGGTATTACTGGTACAACCTGCCAAAATCTGAGGGTTATCCCTTCCTGGCCCTGGTGGAACACACCAACTTTTTCGATAAGAGCCATTACAACGATGAGCACATCATCTATTGCGGCGACTATCTCGAAAACAACCATGAATACTTCAAACTCAGCCAGGAAGAACTGCTGCAACGCTTTCTGCCGAGCTTCAGCCGCATCAATCCGGATTTCAAGCCCGATTGGATCAACGAGGTTTGGCTGTCCAGATCGGAATACGCCCAACCGGTCCCCTTTGTGAATCACTCAAGGAATATCCCATCCATTCAAACTCCCATTCCAGGGCTGTATTTCGCCAGCATGTCGCAGGTTTACCCCTGGGACCGCGGCACGAACTTCGCGGTGGAGATTGCCCGGCGCGCAGTCGCTCTGATGATGGTTGAAAAGCAATGATATCAAACGACCTGTTCTATCAATCGAACAGATCGTTGTTTTTTTCTTAACAGATGTAAACCAGATGTAACGAAAGTTAAAAAAGTCTCCTGCATTTTTATGAGTAATTAATGTCTGACCAGTGCCTTTTCTTAGACTACAAAACCTTAAAAAACATTACCAATATAGCTTAGTTTTGCTTGTAGATACCTGTAAAACCCCATATATGGGGGTATCTGATCACCCTCATGCATATGGCTATGGGTGAAAATAATCGGAAATGGAAATCAGCTGTCTGGACATCGCCGTACTTTCTTAAGGTTAATAATCTTAAAAATCCAGTATTCTTTAAGCCATCGTAGGGTTTGCGTCTTGTTCTTGCCTTTTCGTTCTGGTAGAATGATTCTGTAAGTTCTATAGGGTACTCAGTCTTTCACCCTAACAACCGCATCGTTATTCGAAAATAAAAATAGCAGTTTGATTTACCCACTGGCTCACTTGTGGGTTAGATTGTTCTATCTCCCTTCCTGGGGGAAATCTTACAAAGGAGGATCGCTTAATGGATTCGCAATCAGCCTGGCAGGCTACTGTCGGGCAACTTCAGATGGAAATGTCAAAAGCCTCCTTTGATACATGGGTGCGCAGTACTGAATTTGTCTCCTGCTCGGACCATTGTTTGACCATTGGCGTTCCCAATGCCTACGCCAGAGACTGGCTGGAAAAACGTCTATCCAGTACTGTCGACCGCATATTAAGCAACCTGCTTGAATCTCCCCATGAAGTGAAATTCGTGGTTTATCACAAAGATTATGAGAACCCGGCAGAACAAGCAGTCGAGGTCAAACCCGCCAAAACGAATCCGGTGATCACCAATGCCGCAGTCCAAACAGCCCCGCTGCAGATAAACTCCCGCTACACCTTTGATAGCTTCGTGGTTGGCTCTTCAAACCGGCTGGCTCACGCAGCCTGCATGGCCGTTGCCGAAAACCCGGCACATGCCTACAACCCCCTGTTCTTATACGGCGGCGTCGGCCTGGGCAAAACCCACCTGCTGCACGCCATTGGAGATATGGCCCGCCAAAACGGAAAACAGATCCTTTACGT
>CAYWCH010000241.1:0-4219 GCA_964456715.1 uncultured Anaerolinea sp.
GATACGTCAAGAATCAGTTTATCACGGCTGCCGAAGAGAGAATTGGAAGATTATCGCATGTCCGTTTCGACCAACTCCATGTTCATTCGTTTGAAACCTACTCTTTGATGAGTAAGTTGTGGATCGATCTTGTTGTCACGGATGATTACGCTGCCGCAGGCGTCCAGCCTCAGAAGCGCGTGCCTGGACATCCGCGTGGGGAAATCTGCGGAATAGTGGATAACGTTTCCGCTGAATTCCAGTTCACGCACCGATAGGGCATGGAGCAGGGGATCTCCGGTAGTAGTGAAGGTGTTGCCCTCGATGCGGATGCGCCCGTGGAAAGGCGCGCCGGGTCTGGGCAGGCTCGGGCAGATACTGATAACCGCCTCACAGAACTGGTACGCGGAACTGTTACAGAAGCCGGAGAAGGCGTTAGCGCGGATCGTCAGGTCGCCGACCGCGCCCGATTCCCACCAGTAGTTGGCGTCACCGGCCACGAGGATAGCCGATCCGCTCGAATCGAAGCTGCAATTCTCGATCAATGAAGGTTTTGGTGTCGAGATCAGCAATCCGCGGGCGCGGCAGGATTTGAAACGGCAGTTACGGATGGTTACTGCCGGAGCTGCCGAGAGGTTTTCCAGCGCGAGGCGCCGACCTTTAATATTATGGAGTGTTTCATGGAATTCAAGGACGATGTTCCGCTTATCAACACGGTGCATCTGCTTCACAATGGCGCGTGAAACCGGGTTCAGACTGGAGCGTTCGAGCACGGTGATCTCGTCGCCGGGTCGAGCCCAGGGCAGATCGATGCTTTGCGGGTGCATGAAGCGCGCGCGGATATGGCTGCCTTGGCGTGAGGTCACCTTCACGCTGGTACCGTGGACGTTGATGGGGTCATCCATCAACCCGGCAAATTGGCAGTCTTCGATGAGTATTTCACCGCGGCAGTTTGATATGTGCAGGCCGTCGTCATGACTGGCGGCAACGCGTCCCGGCGCGGGGATACAAGATACACCGCGGAAGGTCAGGTCGGTGCAATCCTGCGCGAGGATGCCCAATCCCTTGTTGCCACGCATCTCAACGTCCTCGATGGTCACGTCCGAACATCCCTGCAGGTAAATGCCGGCGTGGCTGCGTTTACCGTGGCGCAGTACGAGGACGTTGCCGGGCAAGGGTGGATGGGAGAAAATACTGGTCAAGGTCACGCGATTGGGGGCAGAATGATATGCGATGCAGGCATAGCGGCCGGGACCGAGCGCCCAGTCTCCGCTGCCGGGACGGACCCTATGCGTCGCCGCCTCGAACTCCATGCACTCGCCGAGCCAGGGTTCGATACCGCCGCCGCTTTTAAATCCGAGTCGTCCACCGCGGACGATGAATGGGAAAGTATCCGGGTCGATACTCAACTCGATACGGGTGGGTGAAGCGGAAATGACTTGAGCTTCAGCATTGCAGGGGGGATTGGTGTCGATCGTGAAGCCGCGCAGGGTCAATTGATTGCAGCAATCCAGGGCGACGGCTGTCATGGCGCCATGCAGCACCAGTTCGGTGGCATCGCCTTCCAGGGTAAGGTCATGCAGTTCTTCCATCAGGATCCCCAACCTGCGCTGAGGCAGCACGTCGGTGTTCGACATGGGATAGTATCGGGAGGGAGCATTTGTGGAGAACAGGTCAACCCGGCCGGATGGAAAACGCAGTGTCACCGGTGACGCGGCTGAACGGCAGGCTGCAACAGCAGCCGCGATCGCCGGCACGGCGTCTGCCGCCGAATCCGGGTCAAATCCGAAATCGCTGAGATGGATGATCCTGCTCACGGCTTCCTCGGTGCGTAGTCCATCATCAATCCGGAGCGATCACTCGTAACCGTGTTGTTTCAGTGAAGCAAGCAATCTCTTCTCATCGAAGAGGAAGTAAAGCATCAACAGGGCTCCCAGGTTGCAGAGCGCGCTGACCGTGGCCACCGTGCGCACTCCGGTCGGGTTGGCCGCGCTGCGTCCGAGTAACAACAGCGAGGGCAGGATCAGGTTGACGAATCCGCTGGGAATGGCGGTCAGCAAGCCCGCGGCTGCATTGAATGAGGCCTCCTTGGCTTCGCCTGTTCGTAGCGTATCTTCGCGTATGATCTCGTTGTTGATGGCCCCGGGGATGATGCCGGTGATGGCACCGGGCACGGCGATCATGGCCACGAGGATCCATGACACGATCTTGACCGGGAATGGCAGCTTGTCGGCAAAGCCGAGCAGAAAGGTGATCACGGTCATGGCCACCAGGGCGAGCATGTAGAGGTTCTTCTTGCCGGTTTTCTTGGCCATGGTCCCCACGAATGGGTAGATCACGAAAGCCAGGCCCATAATGATGGCGCCGAAAGCGATCAGCATCGAATCTGAATAGCCGAAGATGATGGTGACGAAATATACCAGACCGCTTTGAAAGAAGCCGTCAGCCCAGTAGTAGACCTGGTTGGTGAGTGTGTACAACACAAAGGTTTTGTTGGAAAAGGCCATCTTCAAGGATTTCAGCAGATGGATCTGAGAAGATTTGCCTGAACCAAAACGTTTTTCGTCCACCACCCAAACCTGCAGTGCGGCCAGGATACTCGAAATGGCCACCAACCCGCCAACGGTGATGCGGAAGGCCTCCACCGGACTCATGCCGGTGTTGATCAATGCGTCTTTGATCAAATAAATGGCCTGTGAACCGATGATGTAACCGATTACCCAACCGATCGAACTATAGGTATTAAATTTCATCAGAATGCTGCTGTTCGAACTGAACTCGGGGATCAATGCGCCTGAAACGCCATAGAGGGCGCGGAAAACATTAAGGAAGACGATGATTGCAAGCAGCCAGACAGCGTTGACCGAACTGACGTGATCGACCGGTGGAACGAACATCAAGTAAGTGAACAGACCGATCGGCAGGAAGGACACCAGCATGAAGATCTTACGGCGTCCTACACGTGCTTTGGATCGATCGCTCCAGTTGGCAATGAAAGGCGCAATGAGGATACCCAGGATGGTGCCAATGTACCCGATCAGGCCGATGATGGTGATGCCCAGGATGGTTCCGTTGGATAGAAATTGTGGAAAATCAGATTGGGCGGTTTCAGGAGGAACGTAGAAATAGGTCATCAACCCGGCCAGGCTGCCGATGATGGTTGACCCCACTGTTCCCAGAGACCAGATGACAATTCTCCAGGTTGGAAAAGGTTCTTTTCCTTGAAATTCAGGTTTGATCGCTGCAGCAGTGGCGTCTGTCATAACGAATAACCTCCTGGAAAGGATTCGAACGTAATAATCAGTAAAGGATTATGGCTGATTATTTAAAGAACAGAGAAGATCATGCCAATTAGCAGATTCCGGCAGCGTAGATCTAATTGTTAACGGATGGAGAATATTTATTGAAGCATTGAAAGTATAGGGTACAAGAAATGGGCTGTCAAGAAAGTTAATCGAAATGAGCTGATGAAAATCATCGGTCCTGGCCAGTTCCGCAAATTTGAGAAACGAAAATGGATCGCCTGCCCGAAAAATGCAAATCTTGCTTTTCAGTGTAAAATTGCATTTTGTCTGCATGGAAAATGGAATATGACTTTGCGGGAACATCGATCCATATCGCTTTACTGACCTGGCAGCATTATTGGAGCATAAATGGAACAACCTAACATCGAGAGCACGGTAATCCCTGCCAAGGGGATGCGTACCTTTTTCACTATTTGGTCCGGTCAATTGGTGTCTTTGATCGGTTCTCAATTGACCGGGTTTGCCCTTGGAGTCTGGGTCTACAGCCAGACACATTCCGTGATGATGCTGGCGCTGGTACAGGTGGCTCAGCAGGCGCCATATATATTGCTTTCTCCGCTTGCCGGAGTGCTCTCCGATCGCTGGAATCGCCGCACTGCCATGATCGTCAGTGATTTTGGCTGCGGCCTGGCCGTATTGGCAGTAGCCATCCTGTACATGACCGGGAACCTGAAAGCCTGGATGGTGATCCCGATCAACCTGTGGATGGCCACCTTTAATTCCCTGATGTGGCCGGCGCTCACCGCATCCGTTACACTGCTGGTACCCAAGGAGCAATTTGGGAGGGTAAATGGGCTGGTGCAGTTGGGTGAAGCGATCCCACAGATCGCCGGTCCAGCCCTGGCAGGGATGATGTACGTAAGCATAAAAATGGGCAATATGGCCTTGATCGATTTCTTCACGTATACCTTTTCTGTGCTGTTGATGATCTTTTT
>CAYWCH010000242.1:0-4218 GCA_964456715.1 uncultured Anaerolinea sp.
CACCACACCCACACCGACATCGGTTTCACCAATGACCAGCCGGTCTTTTGGGAGATGCAGTACCGCTTCATCGACGAAGCGCTGCGTCTCATCGACCGCACCGCTGATTTCCCCGAGGAGAGCCGCTTCCGCTGGACGGTGGAGACCACCTGCGGCCTGGACGCCTGGCTCAAAACGGCTTCCAGCCGCGATATCGAGCGGCTGATCGCTGCCGATAAGGCTGGTTATATCGAAGTCATGGCCATGCAGACCAACAATACCCCACTCTTCAACAATGCCCAGTTGATCGAGAGCCTGCAGCCGGTACACCGTCTGCGCCGTGAGCTGGGGTTGGATATCCGCCACGCCATGAACTGCGACATCAATGGTCAGAACTGGACCATGACCGACACCCTGCTTGACGCCGGCATCGAGGGCTTCAGTATGGCCATCAACCACCATTTCGGCGGACCGCTGCATCCGCGCCCGAACGTTTTCCTGTGGGAGACCCCGAGCGGACGTCTGCTGCCCGCGCACAACGGCTGGCAGTACTCCAAGGCCAACGACTTCGGCATCGGCATGGATGATGATGATTTCTTCGTTGAGTGGCTGCCAAAGATCGAAACTTACCTCACCCAGATCAATTACCCCCTGCCCTTTATCATGCTGGAGGGGTATCACCCTTACGGCGACAATGGCTCCGCCTGGAGCGCTTTTTCCGGGTTCGCCAAACGCTGGAACGAATCGGGTCGTTTACCCAGGTTGATGACGGCCACCCCGCGCATGTTCTGGAAACAGGTCAAGGCGCATCAAGCTGACCTATCGAAGCTGCGCGGTGACTGGACGGATTATTGGAACTTCGGCTGCATTTCGGCCGCCCGTGAGACCACCCTGAGCCTCACCTCACGCAGCCGGTTAAGCCACGCCGATGCCTTCAATGCTTCTCTGAAGTTGTTGAACAAGAAATCCACCACCCGCCATTGGTCTGAGCGTACCTTCCCGCTGCACCGCGACGAAGCCTGGCACAATCTGAACCTCTACGGCGAACACACCTGGGGGGGCGAGATGGCCACCCTGGGTCCGCAGCTCGACGATTCGCTGGCGATGGACAACCACAAGAAACAATGCGCCTATAAAGCCCGTTCGCTTGCCCTGCTGCTCGAGCGCGACGCACTGGCCGACCTAGCCCGCTATATCCCAAGAAACGATCCCAGCGAGATCGCCGTTTTCAACCCGCTGCCCTGGGAACGCACCCTCTACGGTCCGATTGGCAAACATTACATGGTTCCGCGCGGCCTGCCCGAAGACCCCTCCACCAGCCGCCACTATTTCGGCCATTTCGAGCCGCCCACTGATTTCTGGACCGACCGCTCGCAATCCAACTGGAACGGCGGCATGGGCTGGTTACTACAGCCGGTCAAAGTCCCCGCGCTGGGCTACGCCGTGGTCGGTTGGGACACCATGACGAGCATGATGGAAGCCGATGAGGGTGACGAAGCCGTGGTGGAGAACGAACGCTTCAAGGTGACGTTTGACACCGAAAAAGGCGGTGTCAGTTCCCTCTTCGACAAACAGCTCAACCGTGAATGGGCGGACACCTCAGCCAGCTACAAACTACACCAGTTCGTCCACGAAGAGGTGGCGAACCACGACGTTCCCGAACCACGCAAGCAGCTTTTCGAGGTCAACTGGACCGCCACCACCGAAACCAACCGCGGTTGGCATCCGGACTGGAAAGCCAACCGTACTTCGCCGTCGAGATTACTGCTGCACAAGACCTATCGCCTGTCCTATGGCACCGCCGTGGAACAAATCGTGGAGCATGACAAAATCGGCAAGATCTACCAGCGCGTTTTCCTGCCGGACGATGGCAGCCGCATTGAGTTCCAATCCGAGTGGCACATGGGCACCACCGAACACCCCGAGGCCACCTACTTGCTCTTCCCGTTCGCCCTGCCCGGCGCCCAGGCACGCTACAACATTGACGGAATCGCCGTCAGACCTCACCTCGACCAATTGCCCGGTTGCTGCCGCGATTACTTCACCGTGCAAAACTGGGTCGATTTCAACGACGGCAAGCATGGCATGACTGTGGCATTGCCCGAGAACCCGATGGTACAGATCGGCGGTTTCAACTTTGGCCAAAACCAGCAGGAACTGACGCCCGGTCGCGCGCTGCTGTTGGGCTGGGTCACCAACAATTACTGGGAGACCAACTTTCCGGCTTCCCAACCCGGAGTGGTCTGTGCCCACTATGCTTTACATCCGTACAGCGGAGCCTTCGACGAAGCCGCCGCGAACCGCTTTACCGCTGAGTACGAAAACGCCCGTCCGGTGTTACAGCCGTTTGGTGAACCCGCCGAGGAGGACCTGTTGCCCGCCACGGGTTCGCTGCTGACCCTGCCGGAACCGCCCGTGCTGGTGCAGAACCTGCGCGCCACGGCTGAAGGCGCCCTGCTGACCCTCTTCAACGCCAGCGACGAACCACAGAAAGCGACGATTGCCAGCGGGTTGGCGAGCTTCAGCCAGGCCTGCCGCTGCGACCTCTTCGGCTCGCAACTGGAGCCATTGACCGTAACCAAAGGCAGCGTCAGCGTGGTAATCGCGCCGCGCCAGACGTTGCTGATCGAGATCAAATAACAGAAGGAGAAGAGAATGTTCCCAGCCTTTTTGCTCGCCAAACTGTATGTCAAAGGATCGCTCAAGAACACCGAAGACGGTTTCGAATTCGCCCTCAAGAACATCGTCGATTCCACCAGCCTGATCGGTGTCGGCCCCATCAGCGCTGCCGGCAAGGAGCACGGCGCCGAGGTCATCACCCTCACCGTGGGTGACAAGACCCTCAAGGGCACCGAGCTGTCGCGCGAAAACGCCATCCCCGTCACCATGGGAATGCCCATGAAGGTCAGGGTCACGGGTGAGAAATTACCCGCCGGTCCGCAAAAAGCATCGATCACGGCCGTTTCTGCCGACATCGGCAAGCTCAAATTCGACTTCACCGATACGGTGCAGGCTTAATGGAGGGATATATGTTCAATTCAAGTGAAATTTGCTCTCATGGTGTCAAATATCACTACTACCGCGCGGGCCAGGGTGACCCCGCCATCGTGATGGCGCATGGCATCACCGATGACGGCCTGTGCTGGACGCCGGTTGCCGAAGCCCTGACTGCTAAACATGACGTGGTCATGGTGGATGGACGCGGCCACGGTAAAACCGAAGCCCCAGCGGAGGGTTACACGCTGCGCAACATTGCCACAGAACTGGCAGGCGTGGTCGAAGGATTGGGAATCGATAAACCGGTGCTGCTCGGACACTCCATGGGCGCCATCACCGTGCTGCTTACGGCCGGGCTGTTCCCCGAATTGCCGCGCGCCGTCATCCTCGAAGATCCCGCGCCCTTCTGGAATTGGCAAGGAGAGGATGACGAAAACAACGATCACAGACAGGGTTTGATGATGTGGATCCAATCCATCAAGCGCATGACTGCCGATGAACTCATGGCGCAGGGGAGAACAAACAACCCCGGCTGGCAGGAAGCCGAGTTCAAACCCTGGGTGGATTCCAAATTGCGCTTCAGCCCGGCAGCCACCGCGCTGCTGCATCCTTCAGATATGGTCTCGCTCGATATCCCCGGGGTGGCCGGTCAGGTCACCTGCCCGGTGCTGCTCATCGCGGCCGATCCGGCGTTCGCTGCCTCCCAACCGCAGGATATCGAAGTGCTCAAACAAATCATTCCACATCTCCGGGTAGCGCCGGTGGCAGGCGCCGGCCACAACATCCGCCGCGATCAGTTCGCAAAATACATGGAGATCGTGCAGGGATTTCTGGCGGAAATCTAAGCCATCTTCGTTTTCAGATAGTCAAAAAGGATTCCCCGATATGTCCGATTCCGTAGAACGCCGACTCCGCGCCTCATTGCCGTTTATTCGATTCCTCCAGAACCGTGTGCCGCTCGGATCATCCGACCGGTTTCTCAAAGGGGTAAACCGCCATGTACACCCGGGCAAGGGCATCCTGCGCCAATCGATCTCAATCAATGGTGTTGCCTGTGATTGGCTGATCCCGACGAACGAAAAGCCGGAGCTTGTGCTGCTTTACTTTCACGGAGGCGGCTTCGTGTTCGGTCAGACTCCATTGCACTTGCAAATGGGATCGTACCTGGCCAAAAAGATGTCGATCCGTCTGCTGATGGTTGATTACAGCCTGGCGCCTGCCCATCCGTTCCCTGCAGCGCTG
>CAYWCH010000243.1:0-4166 GCA_964456715.1 uncultured Anaerolinea sp.
CTGCCACTTCCAATCACTCTTGCCGCACCATTGCAGTTTCTGGTAGTCAAAGGGGACGTATCCCACCTGGCAGCCGACTGAATCCTTGAACTCGCCGGTCATTTTGTAGGTGAGGTAACCCGAAAGGAACAGGAATTTAAACGTTTTGTCCCAGATCTCGTGCTGATACTTGTTGATCCAGTTGGCTTCGGCTTCGGCCTGCATGTAGGCCACGGTTTCGCTCATCCCAGCCACGCTGAAGAGCGTGCCCCACAACCCGCCCAGGGGTTTGATGCCGGGGGTTCGGCGCTGGTCGAGCCAGTGAATGGCCGGACGCAGCGGTGTGCCTTTCTCGTCAACATTGATCAACGTGTCGCGTTGGGTGGTCAGGGCCACACCGGAGATCGCTTCTTTGTTCACGCCCTTCATCGTCCAGAGTTTTTGGCAGGCTTCACAGACCGCATTCCAATACAGGTCGGGATCCTGTTCAGCCCAGCCGGGTTCCTTGGAATAATAAGGTTCGATCACCACCCGTGATTTGGCGATGAGGTTGCCGCGCAGGTCGAACACCAGCGCACGGACGGATTGAGTGCCATTATCGATAGCCAGAAGCTGATCTTTTGCCATTTCACTCCTCCAGTGACTTGCTCCAGGTTTTCCCGGCCTGCTCCCGGCTCATGTCCAACCCGAGCGTGCCGCCGGGGTTCATGATGTTGTTGGGATCGAAGTGTTTCTTCAGCACGCGGATCACGTCCATGGCGGGGGTGCCGATCTGGCCTTCCAGCCAGGGTGAGGTTTGCTTGCCTACGCCGTGATGGTGGCTCATGGCTGCTCCGTTCTTTTGGAAGGCATCCAGGATCCCGTACTGCAGGTCGAGGTATTCCTTAATTGTATTGATTTTTGCGATAAAGATAAAGTACAGATTTCCTCCCTGCGGGTATGCGTGAGAGAGATGGGTCATGCACACGGTCTGCGGGTGGCTCTTGACGAACTCGCGCACTTTGGCATGTACTTCGGGCATCTGTGACCAGGTGACGGCGCATTCCAGGGTGTCGATGAGGATGCCGAAATCGGCCAGGTCTTCGCGCATGTAGGGGTCCATGAAGCGGCCTTTTTCCCAGTTGCTCACCACGGGGGCAAAGGAGATATCAAAGGCGTGATATTTGGCGCAGATGCGGCGGATCTTGCGGTTGACGTTGGCGGAAAAACCGCGTTCACCTTCAGTGTGGCCGAGCAGCAGGCATTTCTGCATGGGCTGGTAACCGGTCATTTTCAAAACGGTATCGGCGATGGTGCCTTCGATGTGATACAGCTTCATGGCCACATCAGTCTCTTCGGGGTCGGAGAGGCGGAAGACCGAGGGATAGCCGAATTCACCCTGCATGACCTCGCGGCAGGCGGCCTGGGCGTCCTCCCAGTTCTTGAACATATAGCTGAAGCGGCGGCGGTTCTTTGGCATGTAGCGGCTCAGTTTCAGCGTCACATTGCTGAGGATGCCGAAGGCGCCCTCGCTGCCCATCATGATCTGGTCAAAGTCCGGACCGGTGGCGCTGCGGGGTTGCTCTTTGGTCTTGAAGACGCCTTTCGGAGTGACATATTCCTGGGCGATGACGATATCTTCGATCTTGCCGTAATAGGTGCTGTTCTGGCCGGCGCCGCGGGTGACCACCCAACCGCCGACGCTGGAGTATTCGAAGGATTGCGGGAAGTGCCCGGCAGTGTAGCGGCGTTTCGCACCCAGCTTCTCGGGAGCGTTGTTGAGCCAATCTTCAAGCTGCGGACCGGTCATACCGGCTTCAACGGTGACAGTCTGATCGATCTCGTTGAGATGGATGACCTTGTTCATGTGCACGCTCATGTCGATCGAAACACCGCCCTTGACGGCTTCCAGACCGCGCGTCACCGAAGACCCGGCGCCATATGGATACATGGGGATGCGGTTCGCGTCGCAATAGGCCACCAGTTCTTCGATCTCTTTCTGGTTGCGGGGCGCCACCACCACATCAGCGATGTTCTCGATGATGTGTTTGCGCAGGCGCATGGCGTCGATCATGCCGCCGCCGTAAGCCCGGCTGGCGCGGGTATAAGTATCGGTACGGACGTTTTCCTTGCCGCAGATGGCAATGAATTTGTCGATGTGTTTCTTGTCCAGCTTGACCGGTACTTCGACCTCAACCTTGTCCAGCGCCAGGTCCACCGGCACAAGCATGTCGGTGCATTTCATGTCGAATGAATCCAGGATGAGCCGGACCAGCCCGCTGTTGGGATGTTTGTACTTGGCGGGGTCGCCCCATTTTAGCAGGGCTCGGTAAGTGCCCGCGGGGGTGGGTTTTTCGTACCAGGTGGGGATGCATTTCACTTTCTTGGCCATGACTTCTCCTTTATTCCTTTCCGGTCGGAACCGGGCTGTAATAGGCTGTGTAGATACGGCGATAACGTTTTTCTTCCTGTTGCCAGCGGCTGTCGTTCCATCCCAGTTCGGGTTGGGCGATGGAACGGATCCGGTCCATCAGTGAGGAAGCGCCATCCGGCAGCAGCATCCCCAGGCGTACCCGGCGCAGCAGCAGGTCGTCAAGGTGTTGGATGCCACTGCATTTGGCCGCCCAGCGCACTTCAGCCCACAGGTTGGGCAGGGTTTCGATGTGCTGCATTTCTTCTTTGGGCGAAGTGGAGAGCAGTGCGGGTGTTTCAACGCCGTATCTGCCGGAGAGATATGCCAGATCCTGGCTGGAAATCTCTTTATTGGAATCGAACAACGGTGTGGGATCGAAATAACGCAAGCGTTTCTTGAAGTCGGGATCGCCGGGCAGGTGAGGAGCGGCCAGGGCAAGCGCCTGTTCGGCCATGATGCGGAAAGTGGTCAGTTTGCCTCCCGTGACGGTGATTAACCCTTCTTCTTCCCAAACCACATGGGCACGCGATTCCTTGGACGGGTCGAGCCCTTCGCCGCTGCTGATGATGGGGCGCAGGCCGGAAAAGGTCGAAAGCACGTCTTCGCGGCCGAGGTTCGAACTGCCAAAGGTGGCGTTGCCGGCATCGAGGATGTAGTCGATCTCATCTTCTGTGGCAAATGGTTCACTGGTGTGAGGTACTGTTTTATTGTCCAGGTCGGTGGTGCCGATCATGGTCACGCCCTCCCAGGGGATGGCGAACATGGCGCGGTGGTCTCGCGGATGCAATAATGTGACCGCGTGCGCCAGGGGCAGGCGTTCGCGCGGGAAGATAAGGTGCGAGCCGCGCAGCGGGCGAATGCGTGGAGCAGCTCCCACCTGGCAGCGTAAATCGTCGCTCCAGGGTCCGGCGGCGTTGATCACCACTTTAGCCTTGACCTCCACCTGTTTATCCGATTCTCCGGAGTTGTCCTTAAGCACGGCACCGCAAACCCGTCCATCATTGGTGCGGAGTAGTTTTTCTGCTTTAACGTAGTTGATGGCGGTGCCGCCGTCAGCCACGGCTTCGCGTAGCATGTGCAGCACCAGGCGGGCATCGTCCATTTCAGCGTCGAAGTATAAAAATCCACTCATCAGCGTGTCTGCACGCAGTTGCGGGCACTGGCGCAGCATGGTGGCCTTTGAGAAACGGAAGTGTTTCCATTTTGGAGCCATCAGATCATAGATGATGACTCCGATGGCGAATTGGGTGGCCGTGTGCGCGTTGGAAAACACCGGCATCATGAAACCCAGGGGGGTGACCAGGTTTTTGGCCTCACGCAGCATCCATTCGCGCTCCTGCACCGATTCATGGGTCACGTCCCACTGCTTGTTCTTCAGATAGCGGAACCCTCCGTGCACCAGTTTTGACGAGCGACTGGAGGTACCGCTGGCAAAGTCGTTCCCC
Organism: uncultured Anaerolinea sp.; assembly: GCA_964456715.1. Lineage (GTDB taxonomy): Bacteria > Chloroflexota > Anaerolineae > Anaerolineales > Anaerolineaceae > UBA6107. Next base: position 3,817 of record CAYWCH010000243.1, read on the forward strand.
TCCACAAGGAGGACTTTCAACCCGGCAGCCACCGCCCGGCGAAATACCCCGGCGCCGGTGATGCCGCCGCCGATGACCAGGATGTCCCACTCCCGGTCGATGTCCTTCCAAATTTCGTTACGCCAACCTTTTTCCCACATGGAAATCTCCTGAGATGAAATATGAAAACGCGTACCTATGCTTCCGCTCTTTTCCAGAGATCAATACTTTCATACATAACGGCGCGCACGATCTGTTCCACCAGATCGAGGTCATTCTTTTCAATGGCTTCGGTCAATACCCGGTAATACTTGCGGGAAGAAGCCCTCGATTCCACCTGCGAGAAGTAAAGGAAACCGGTGGCTTTGTAG
>CAYWCH010000244.1:0-4164 GCA_964456715.1 uncultured Anaerolinea sp.
CCATGGCGATCATCACGCGCTGCGCCTGTCCACCCGACATTTCGTGCGGGTAGGCCTCCACCTTGCGGGTGGGGTCGGGGATGCCAACCAGGTTGAGCAGTTCCACTGCTTTGGCCCAGGCTTCTTTTTTCTTCATGCCCTTGTGAATTTCGAGGACCTCGGCTACCTGGTCGCCCACCCGGAAGACCGGGTTGAGGCTGGATTGCGGCTGCTGGAAGATCATCGAAATGCGGTCGCCGCGCATTTTCACCATGTCTGATTCGGAGAGTTTGAGCAGATCCTTGCCTTCGAAGAAGATCTCGCCGCCCGCGATCTTGCCGGGTACGCCGACCAGCCGCAGGATGGAGAAGGAGGTCACGCTCTTGCCGCAGCCCGATTCACCCACCAGACCGAGCACCTGCCCGGCCTTAACGGAGAAATCCACGCCGTCGACGGCTTTGACTACCCCATCTTCTGTATAAAAGTAGGTCTTGAGATCGCGCACATCCAGTATTGTTTCCCCCCTGGCTGTTGATTTACGATTACCCATACTACACTCCGTCGAAATGGACTTTTCCAGCGGATTCGGCTATGTTATCCTGATTGATCAGGCTGCCAAGGTATAAATAATCTTAATCGACTGATAATTATAGATTACTATCCCGTTGTCAAGTGCCAAAATCGGACTGAATATTCATATCTATATAATGCAACAAACAGATGTACCGCGCACATCGGTTTCTTTTTCAGGTCAGTCCGGAGCCTGGTGAGTGCCTCGGACCCGATATTGAATTCGTTGGTTGCGTCAAATTAGTCGAGACTTGCGCTTTTTTGCTGCAAAAACAGGCAACGGCCTGAGGAAGTTGTCCAAGTTAATAAAGAACATTATACAAACGCAAAAATGGGATTTCAATAGGCAAATCCCATTTTTTGGAAATTTTAAGATAATTTTGGGACACGTTAAAATTGAGGTTTTAAAATCAAAAACCGGTTTTAAGCCGGTTTTTGTCTGTATTGATCATTTGCGGCTCAAGCACCGATCAAGTTTGAACCGGTGAACAACAGGTTCTTTTCATCGCCGCTTACGGGCTCCTTGACATTATCGGTGTAAATACAAGAGGATAATTTCAAGGATGGCGCATCCACATAAAAACCGCTCCAGCCATTGGTAGATGCTGTCGATCTGTTCATGGTCACAGATGAGATGGTTGAGATGAAAACACCGTTCTGGTCATTTGAAAGAGCTGAAACTGTGTTCAATATTGTATTTCCCTTTGAAACAACCTGTACACCGTTCCCTTCATTTGTATTGGTGACTACTTTTGTCAATGTCACTGTCGCAAGTGCTGAGGATTCGCTATTGTCTACCAGTATTCCACCCCCTGAGTTATTATTTACCTCCAACCCAATGATAGTAACCGTTGAAACAGAATCGATCAGGACTCCTGTTCCTCCATTATTGTTGGCTTGATTATTCACGGTCCCGGCTGTAAGCATTACCGAGCCTGTGGTACCTGAATCAACGATTTCGACCCCATCCCCATCATTATTGTTTGCCATAAATTTGGTGACCGTCACTTTGCCGAAAGCTTTTACATTTATTCCGTCACGTCCATTAAATTCCGCATTGATGGAACTGAGCGCGATTGCAAAACCCCCAGTAGTAGCGGCCGTTTGTTGAATATTCAAACCGTCGCCTCGATTATTGTTCGTTGCCAATGTCTTAATGGTTACACCGCCAGCTGTTATTATGAACAAACCATCGGCTGTGTTATTCTCAGCTCTGATATCTGTTAATGTGATGGGCGATTTACCCGTTGCATCTGTTCCGTGGATATTCAGCCCAATCGCATTCCCGATATAGTTACCTTCAGAATCGTACCCATTATTACTTGCACTCACCTTGGCAATCGAGATTTTTCCCTTTGCTTCCACATATAGCCCATCTTCATAATTCTGATTGAACTGGCTGTACCCCAAGGCAGATGATATGTTCATAAATGTACTTTGAGTAACTACATATGAGCCATAACCATGATTCCCCACCGCATTTACATAGGTAAAAGTAACAGCACCCAGTGTCGTTATCTCAATTCCCGAACCGTCATTCTGATTGCATGTTACACTCACCATTTTTACGGAACCCTTGGAGGTGATAACAATACCTGTCTCGTCGTTATTATTGCTGGTAAAGGAAGTCAAAGCAACCGACCTGTTCCCTTCAGTATTGTTAATCTGTAACCCAAAATCACCGTTGGAGTTGGCAGTACCCGTTTTAATTGTTACTGTACCTTTTGTTGTCACAATAGTGCCACTCAATCCATTAGAATTGGTGTTTATGTTAGTAAGTGAAACTGGTTGAGGTTTTGCTGAGTTCGTATTGATTACAACCAGACCATTCGCACCGCTATTTGTCGAATTTAAATTGGTTACTGTAACAGCGCCAGATGATTTGATATAGACATTTGTTCCGCTATTTTCATAATTTTGAGTTGAATTGGTAAGTGTGACTGACGCCGAAGAACCCTGACTATTATCAATGTAAATACCATAAGCTTTGCTTTCTTTTACAGTAAATGATGAGGGTTGATTGGTGGTATCGGAAATATCAATATAATATGCACCACCGCCAGATTCACCTGACATTATTTTGATCTGATAGATTTCACCAGTTGATAAATCCGAGAGAGCAATTGTCAGTTCCTCTGCTGTTGCAGAACCCGATGCGATTAAAATTCCTTCGCCATCATAGATTTCAATCACCGGAGAAAAATCCTCAGAAGTAAGATTAATTGTCACCTGTCCAGAATCTGGAGCTACAAAGGTCCAGGTTTGATCACTATTCAGAAAATCATTCCAAAGATCATCCATCTGCAATTCGTAGCCATTTGCGGAGTTTGAATCTGCGGAGACATTCGTGAGATTAACTGAACCTTTACTTTGTATATTCAATCCTGTTTCTCTGTTACGCTCGGCCATAACATTGGAAACTTTGACAGATTTGTTGGTTGAATTATTGATCATATTATTTATTGATGCGCCTAGTCCAGAATTATCACTGGCACTTCCATTCGTCCAAACCACCGCCCCATTTGATTCAATGATCAATCCATTTTTGTTGTTATTAAAATATCCGTTGATTATGGTAATCCCCCCATTCCCTGTAGAATTGTTAAGAAACGCGCCATTACCTGCACCATTATCAACACTTTGAATATTATTTAAAATAATGTTCCCCTTTGCAGTAATGGATATGCCATTACCACCTTGATTGGCAGAGATATTGCTTGCGTAATTTGATGCCAATCCATTCAAGGTAACCGCACCAGAACTTGATGTTGTTATTATTATGATCCCTGATCCTTCATTGGCTTTTATTGAGAAGAAATTCACAGTCACATTGCCATTGCTGCTTATATAAACGCCTCCATTTTTATTACTATTAAAAACGTTACCTAACCATTGATTGCCAGAAGAATCTTGCCAAGTATCTGCTTGTTTTATTGTTACCGATCCTCTACCTTTTGAATTATCGATATACAAACCATAACCCATTGAATTTCCATTTGCTGTGATATTGTTTATGGTTACGGTTCCATTTGCCACTATCATCAAGCCACATCCGACATTATCGAGAAAACTATTCCCCTCCCCGGTTGATGCGAATAAATTCACACCTTGAATAAGACCTCCAAGCGAATTATCAAAATATGCGCCGTCACCATTATTCTCATTTGCCACAATATTTGTCGCGCTGATCATCCCATTAGTGATAACGATAATTCCAGATCCATCATTTTTGGATGCCGAGACATTCAACAGTGTAACTAAACCAAAACTTCTAACCTCGAGGCCAAGCACTTCATTTCCGTACTCACAATCTCCTTCCTCGTCGGATTGACAATTCATGTCAAAGGTGGAATTGGATATCGAGACAGAAGGTCCTTTTGTTCCAGTTGCCAGTTGATTATTGATGTATGCGCCGATTGCAGCGTTTTCGTTTGCGTTAACCGATGAGATCTTTACAGTACCGTATGAATAGACCGCCAACCCAAAATCGGCGTTCGTGGAAAAATTGTTCAGCCCATTCACTGGATCAACAACAGAAATAACAACTGGGGCAATCTTTCCATAATAGGTGGTATCGATATAAACCCCACCCCCCCCATTGTTGCAAGCCTCAAC
>CAYWCH010000245.1:0-4164 GCA_964456715.1 uncultured Anaerolinea sp.
CTCAAGCTCCATCTGGGGTTCCGTGGTCGCCGCTCCGGTTTTCCGCGACGTTGTCAAGCAGCTTGTCGTCCTGATGAACATCCCTCCGGACGCCGAGCGCTTAAGCTTGAAAGGACAGTAGATGTTTACCCTGGCCGATGTACTTGAACCTTTGACCGGTCGCCAGTGGCCAAACGCCACCATGGTGATCAGTGATGCCGTCACCGACTCGCGCCAGACCATCCCGGCATCGCTTTTCATTGCCATCCCCGGTGAACGCACCGATGGCCATGACTATATCGCGACCGCCTTCAAAAACGGCGCTGTTCTCGCCCTCATCCAGAAAGACATTGATCCCGCGATCCCCGTGCTCGATGTCCGCGCCTCAATATCCACCGATATTGCCCTCCCGGCTGCCCCCTTCGCCATCCGTGTGGAAGACACCCTCGTCAGCCTGCAGAAGATCGCCGGCGCCTGGCGCAGCAAACTGGATGTTGCTGTCGTCGGCATCACCGGCAGCGTGGGCAAATCGACCACCAAGGAACTGGTTGCTGACGTACTCAGCCGTCGTTTCCGCACGGTTAAAAATCTGGGCAATCTGAACAACGAGATTGGCCTGCCCCTCACCCTCTTAAAAATGAGCCGCGGCACCCAATGCGCGGTAACAGAAATGGGTTTCTACCAACCCGGCGATATCAAATTCCTTTGCGATCTTGCCAAACCCCAAACGGGCATCCTCACCAACATCGGTACCACTCACGCCTCCCGCGCCGGTTCTCAAGAAGCCATTGCCCGCGGCAAAAGCGAGCTGGTGACTGCCCTGCCCGATGCCCCCACCGGTACGGCCATCCTCAACCACGACGACCCATGGATCAAACCCATGGCTGCGCTCACCAAAGCCCGGGTTTTCTTTTACGGCATGACTCCCGAAGCTGAACTCTGGGCTAATAACATCCAGAGCTTTGGATTGGAGGGGATCAGCTTCTCAGCGCACTATCACGGTGAGACCCTGCGCCTCAATGTTCCCCTGATTGGGCAGCATTCGGTGCAGACCTCGCTGCGCGCCATCGCAGCCGGCCTCTCCCTTGGGCTCACCTGGGAGGAGATCATCTCCGGATTGCAGAACTCCCGCAATCAGCTTCGCCTGGTGGCCGTTCACACCGAACAGGGCGCCTTGATGCTCGATGACACTTACAACGCCTCTCCCGAATCCACCCTGGCTGCCCTCGGACTGCTTTCTGAGATCCCCGGTCGCCGCATCGCCGTACTCGGCGGCATGTTCGAGCTTGGCCAGTATGAAAAGCACGGGCATGAAATGGTCGGCATCCGTGCCTCCGAAGTGGCTGACCGTCTGATCACCCTCGGTGACAACGGCAAAATGATCGCCGACGCTGCCCTGCGTGCCGGCATGCAATCGCAAAAAATTGAGAATTTTGAAAACACGGATCAGGTCGTGGAATCGCTGCGGTCACTGCTTCAAAAAGGGGATGTGGTCCTGGTAAAGGGTTCACATGGCCTGCGGATGGATCGCATCGTATCTGATCTGGAGGTTGAAGAATGAAAGATACTTCGCTTGCCCTTTCTTTGAGCGGTTTGGCGTTCATCCTGGCGGTCATCTGGGGGAATCCCCTGCTTCGCATCCTGCGTCACTTCAGGATTGGCAAAATGATCCGCGTGGAAGGCCCCGACAGCCATGTTACCAAGATGGGTACCCCCACCATGGGTGGCTTGATGATCCTGCTCCCGGTGACCATCCTCACCGTGCTCTTGAACGCAGTATCTCTGCTCGGTTTGAACGTACTGGGCAGTTCAGTGATTGTTCCGCTCGTGGTAATGATCGCTTTTGCCCTTCTCGGCGCCATTGACGACTGGGAAGGCATCCGCGGCCCGCGCCGCGGTCTGGGTATGCGCGCCAGTACCAAATTCATCATCCAGGTCGTCCTGGCTCTCATCACTGCTTACTTCCTGCGCAACGTGCTCCATGTGCCGCAAATGTACTGGCCAGGATCTGATGCGATCATCAACCTGCGCGGCTGGTACATTCCCATCGCCACTTTCATTATCGTAGGCATGTCCAACGCCGTGAACCTGACCGATGGCCTGGACGGTCTGGCTGGCTTGATCTCTGCCACCGCCTTTGCCGCTTACGGCGCCATCGCCCTGATGCAGGGCGACGTCTTCGTCGGCCGCTTCTGCTTCACCATTGTCGGTGCCATCTTCGGCTTCCTCTGGTTCAACGTCCACCCCGCCATGCTCTTCATGGGCGACCTCGGGTCGCTCTCTCTGGGTGCCGTGCTCGGTGTGGTGGCCCTGATGACCGGACAATGGCTTCTATTGCCCCTCATCGCCGTGATTCCCATCAGCAACGTCGTCAGCGACGTGCTGCAGGTGGCTTATTTCAAGATCACTCACGGGAAGCGCCTCTTTAAAATGGCTCCCCTTCACCATCACTTTGAATTATCCGGCTGGAGCGAAACCCAGGTGGTTCAACGTTTCTGGTTGATCAGCCTGCTGTGCACTATGGTTGGTCTGGCCGTCGCACTGGTATAAGGAGTAATCGTGAGCAATTGGACCGGAAAACGCGTTTTGATCATCGGAGCCGCCCGCCAGGGTCAGGCTCTGGCGCGTTACCTCAACAGCCAGGGCGCTCTCGTCATCCTCAATGACAAACGCACCGGCAGGGAGATGGACGAAATTTGCTCGTCCTTCGCCCGGACCAACGTGGAATGTGTCTTCGGTGAACATCCCGTCGAACTGTTGGACCGCGTTGAGGTGGTTTGCCTTTCCGGCGGCGTTCCGCTCACCCTCCCCATCGTTGAAGAAGCGGTCAGGCGCGGCCTGCCCATCACCAACGATTCACAGGTCTTCATGGAATCGGTCAAGGCGCGGGTCATCGGCATCACCGGCTCAGCCGGCAAGACCACCACTACCACCCTTGTAGGCCGCATGGCCAAGGACGCTGTCAAAGGCGATCGCCAGGCCTGGATCGGCGGCAACATCGGCCTGCCCCTGGTGGAATACCTCGACGAGATCCAACCCGAAGATCTGGTCATTCTTGAGCTTTCAAGCTTCCAACTTGAGCAGATGACCATCAGCCCCACCGTGGCCGCTGTATTGAACATCACTCCCAACCACCTGGACCGTCACGGCAGCATGGCAGCATACGCCGCAGCCAAAGCGCACATCATCGATTACCAAAAAGCGGACGATGTCGCTATTTTGGATCGCGATGACAAGGGTTCATGGGATCTGTTGGAGCAGATCAAAGGGCGCCTGGTCACGTTCGGCTTGAAAAAACCCGAAGCAGGCATGATTGGCACCTGGTTTGATGGCAGGAACATCATGCTCCAAACCGAATCAGGCAGTGAAAAGATCATGTCCCGCGAGATCATCCTGCTGCGCGGAGAGCACAACCTCGTCAACGTGCTGGCAGCCTGCGCCATTGCTTATGCTGCCGGGTTGCCAATATCGTCGATGATCGCCGGAGTGAAAGATTTCAACGGCGTCGATCACCGTCTGGAACTCGTCCGCAACTGGCACGGCAGCCTCTGGTACAACGATTCGATCGCCACCGCCCCCGAACGCACAATGGCTGCCCTGCGCTCCTTCGATGAACCGATCATCCTCCTGTTGGGCGGCCGCGACAAAGACCTGCCCTGGGATGATCTTTCCCGTTTCATCCACAACCGGGTCGATCACGTCATCATCTTCGGTGAAGCAGCCTTCAAGATCACCGCGGCCATTGGTCAGCTTACCCCCGGTGAAAAACTATGCAGCGTCGCCTGTTTTGCTGCACCAGCTATGATGCCTTCCGTGATTTTGAGGAACGCGGTAATTATTTCAAGCAATGGGTGAAGAATCTACCATGACAACCGCTGCGACTACTTCCAGGGTAAAACCCGCCATCAAGCGCTTCTTCCGCGATAATTTTGACGTTCCCCTCGGGATCGCCGTGATCACCCTGATGGCTTTTGGGTTCCTTATGGTCTATTCGGCCAGTTGGCAATACGCCGTCGGTCTGGGCGACTCTGCTTATTCTGTCGTGGTCAAACAAATGATCATCGGCCTGTTTGGCTGCGGTGTGGCAATTGCCCTTACCTTCTTCGATTACCATCGCTTCCGCAACCTGGTGGTCGTTGCCATGGTGGGTACCATCATTCTGTTGCTTGCAGTGTTGATCTTCGG
>CAYWCH010000246.1:0-1108 GCA_964456715.1 uncultured Anaerolinea sp.
CGTGAAACCAGCCGCCGCCTGGAAGCTGCTGCGGTCCAGCTTTTGGACGCTGAGACTGACCTGCGGCGCGCCGCGGCCATGCTCGATATGGCCTGGCAGGGTGGACATTCGGAATCCTTCATCAACGAGTTGCGTGCGCTAAAAAACACCCTGCAAACCAGAACCGATGAGCTGTACTCATACACCATGATCCTGTTACGCCAGGCGGATAAATGGGATGAGATGGATCAGACCTGGCAAAATATTTTTCGCGGTTCGTAATTTGGTATCGGTGAAATTTGAGTGGTAGATTACTTTGGCAAGTGAGGGAATGAAACCAATGTCAACAATCCATATGGACACCGAGTACACCCTACAGCAAGCCCGATTCCTGGAAAGGCAATCCAACGAGCTTGAGAACTATGCGGAAACTCTCCAACGTATTTCGAACAAACTGTCCGACTCCTGGATGAACGGCTCAAGATCTTCGAGTTTTCAAAATGATCTTAATGATTTAATCAAGCAATACGAAACCAGAGCCCAGGAGCTGCAAGTTCTTTCAAACAGAGTCAGGCGTGAGATCGATGAATGGCTCAGCATGGATTCACAGGGACAGGCAATAACACGCCAGATTAAAGAAGATCCAATTTTTAAGCCATTTTTGCCAATCGTAAGTTTTTTCAAAGGTATTCATGTTGTAAACAGTATCCCAGAAGTCAGGGAATATTTGCTGAATACCCCTGATGGGGAAGAGTTGGAGAGGTTGGCGATCGAGAATGGAATAAAATTTGTTTTTGAGGATGGATCCTTTATCGGTGATCCCAATGGAAAGGAAATGTTAATCCATTTTGGAGAAACTGAGGAGTATGACGGATTCTATAATATCATTGACAAAAACGAGATTGTAGTGAACGACGATTGTCAATGGACTGTCAAGCAAATGGCAGCGATGCTCGGTCATGAAATGCAGCACGCGATCGACGATACTGAAGGCAAATATTTCATCCCCGATATGGCTGGCATCACGGATAAATCTCAAATTGAAGTATTAACCGGACAGCAATGGGATTCGTATATTGATTCAGAAGTCCGCGCTTATGCTCGCCAAGAAAGCATGATTTACGGTATA
>CAYWCH010000246.1:1118-4131 GCA_964456715.1 uncultured Anaerolinea sp.
ATGACGACGGGGTGACCACCCCGGCGGAAAGAGCAGCCTTCTTTCGCAACCATCACATTTATGAAACCCATTATGAAGACATACTCAATAAAGCATACCCAGACTACACTGCGGATGTCAGATTGAACTCGGCGGGAGAAGTCGAAGTCGTGCTCACACCCATTTCCGGGCTAGGCCCTTACAAGCTGGAATAGATTGGATATAACCTATGAATGAAGCGAAGAAACCTGTAATCAATACTCTTGTCTTTGCCGGTGATAGAATTTCGTTTAGCTATCCCGAAGGTGGTCAGGTCGTCGAAATCAAACATGCCGATGGCAGCAAGGTCACCCGTCTTTTAGGTTTGATCCACGAGAAGCCGCTTAACGTGGATATTGAAATACTCCCCCATGTCAGTGATGCAAAGGAAGAGCTGACAAGGTTTGCTGCGGTGGATCGAATTTCCTTTCCAAATGAAACCGTCGCTCCATACGAAGTCCAGGTGGGGCAACTCAAAGGCTGGCGATTCATCTACCGGGCTACCGACGGCGGCCGTGATTGCGGTTATATTGACATCGTTTTAGTGAACACTGATCATGGCGTTTACCGTATCATCATGAATCCCACGGTTGAACAATATGACCAGGGCAGAATGGTTTTTGAAATCGTTTTGCGTGATTTTAAGGTTATTACAGGTTAACAAAACTAATCAATCAATGGAGTTCGATCCATGCCAAATGTATACATCACACTCGAGTGCGAAGACAAACAAAAACGCGACCTGGCCGTCCCGCTTGACGTACCCAGCCGCATCTTGTGCAAGGCGCTGGTCAAGGCACTGGACCAGGAAGGTACGTTTGAAGAGACCTTCTCCCTGCTGGAAAGCCGGTCTGAAGGAGCCCGGCAAATCCCCTCAGAAGCGACCCTCGGTGATGCTGAGATCTATAATGGATCGATCTTAAAACTCGTTTCAGAGCACAACCTGAAATCTCACCAAAAGCCACCAGTCATTACCTGCATCGTCCTGCCGGACGGCCGGGAGTTTCCGCTCACCGACGGCGCGACGAAGATCGGCCGCACGGACATCAAACACAATATCCTGCCCGAACTGGACCTTTCAGAGATCGACACGATGAAGATCGCTTCTCGCAAACATGCCACCATTTTTGGCAACCGGAACACTTACACGATCACCGATGATAACAGTTCCAACGGCACCTTTTTGAACGATCAGCGCTTGGAGATCGGGCAAGCTGTGCCCCTGAACGACGGCGACACAATTTCTTTTGGCCGCAACGGCGTCAAGGTGAAGTTCAAGCGGGGGTAGATTCAATTTGAAAAAAAGAGGATTCCATTTCGGAATCCTCTTATGAAAATTATTCGGCTGGCATGGCAAAGTATATTCTAAAATCGTTTGTCCAGAGTTGTAGTTCAAAATAGATCCGGTCGACTTATTCAAAAACACTAGCAGCGCTCAATTTACCGGGTTTTAATTCTGTTTCCAAAAACGGTCGATGATCTTCGATCGATCGATGGGCTGCATCACAACAACCATTTCATCCGTTCCATTGCACTCGCCAAGCCAATCCCCCTCAACATCAAAAATGAACAGACCCTGTTTATGTGGCTCCGATTCATTGACCTCATAATTGAACAGACTGATCATCCCTGCGGTCTGGATCTTTTGGATCGAATTTAAATACTCATCCGCTTTATCGGGTTGGAACCCAGCGGCGAGAAGAGACTCCCGTGCCATTGGTACCGATTTCCAGGTCAGACGGATGAGTTCAATGGGTTGAAGGATCGGGAAAACCTTCGACTTCGAATGACCGGTTGTTTTGCTGCTCGCTGGCAACAACTCCGTCAGATGATCGAGCAGTGATCTCCAATCCTTGAAAAGGCTCAGCCGAATGCCATCCTGATTGAAATCGACGAACAAGAAGTGGTTCGCCTTTTCATGGATCAAGAGGTGCGTTGCTTCTGTTGAATTTGAAATCGTATCCACCACCGCCACTTTTTCGGGTTGGCTCAGCCAATCCACAAGGAAGTAGATCAACCTGTCCACCGTGTATGTATTGTCAGCGTTGCGCTTTATCCATCCTTTTTGGAGCAGTGTTTCCCTGCCGTGATTGATCTCTTCTGCCATGCCGGCCAGATCAGGTTGGTGATCAGATGGGAATAAGAATGGGAAGGCATTTTTCCCAAAGATACGGCCAACCCATAAGATTTCACCAAACGACAGTTGAACTGAAAAAGTCTCGGTTTTCATATTACTCCGGTTTGATCTCAACGATGATATTTTGTCCCTTGTTCCAGATCTTGCTAAAATCCTCCGCGGAATAATCAATCTCTTTTCCCGACCAGGGATCATTCACCTTCACCTGTGTACCATCGGCTGAAATCCCCTTCACGACCATGGCGTGGTTGGTGTTTCCCGCTCCCCCAATACCGCGGACGCCGTCCACGTTGGTGACCTTGACCCCGGTGTTCACGATCACCGGTCCGGATTCCAGAGCACTTTTCAGATCGTCCATACTGGCATCGACCTGGATACCTGGTGATTGATACCCCATGGAATCGATCTCGTCATTGAGCTTATCGAGCCCGATTCCCACCCCGTAGGTGCCGTCCCCTTTGTCCATCGATTCGAGCAAATCCTTGACCGCCAGGGCGGGATCATTCGCGTCCTGGTTGTGGAAATAGGCAGTCACCATCGCGATGGAAGTCGGGAAGCAGGCGGCGCTTCCGTAGAGTGTACCCTGCGACAGGATCGGAACATCATACCCGTAAGATTCAGTTGTTGTGGAAGTATCAACTGGTGTTGTCTCTGTCGATCCCGGGGTTGTTGGTGGTGTCATTTCACCGGGTGTGGTAACTGCCGGCTCGGAGGTCTCGGGTATCTGCTGTGCAGACGGTGTCGCTTCACCTTCTCTGAGCAGATCGCCGAATGTGACATGAGGAGGTGTCGCCGGTTCATCGACGACCGGACTGATTACCGGATCGGATTCGCCGAACATGCTCTTCAACCAATCTT
>CAYWCH010000247.1:0-4087 GCA_964456715.1 uncultured Anaerolinea sp.
GCCGCCTCAACTGCAAAAGCGCTTCCCAAACCTCCGGTTGCGCCAGTGATCAACATATAACTTTTCATATCCATCTCCTATCAAGTGATTCAATCATGTGGTTAATATACTCACCTTTTAATGATTTGTCAATCACTAGATTCAATCACTAATTCAATCATCTTGACAAATTAGGAATATAAAATAGAATCAATCATAGAAAGAATTAACCATGGAACATGAATTTGATTTCACTGGAAGAACCATCGTTGTCACCGGCGCCACAGCCGGCATCGGTTACCGCACCGCCCTGGAGTTCTGCCGTCGCAAAGGATTTGTGATCGGCATTGGCCGCAGCGAAAGCCGCTGCAAAGATGCGCACGACCGGATTCTGAAGGAACTACCCGATGCGCGTGTCCGCTTCGTCACCGGCGACCTGTCGAGACAATCTGAAGTGAAGCGGCTGACCGGGGAGATCGAAACCATCCTGAAATCAGAGAGGTTCAAAGCCCTGGACGTGCTGGTGAACAACGCCGGACTTTTTATGGACAAACTGGTGCTCACCGAAGATGGAATAGAGACCACAATTGCCGTTAACCATATGGCGCCTTTCCTGCTCACCCACCTGCTGCTGCCGCTGCTGCAAAAATCAACCGGCGGCCGCGTCATCACAGTCAGTTCTGACTCCCATCTGCGCACTTTCATCATCCCCAAACGCATCCGCAAACCGGCGATCTTCATCAGCCTGTGGCAGTACAAGCTCTCCAAGCTGGCCAACGTGCTCTTCAGTCTCGAATTCAACCGACGTCACGCAGATTCCACTGTTCACGCCTTTGCGGTGGATCCCGGCCTGGTCAACACCGATATCGGCCTCAAGGGTACCGGAGCGCTATCAAGCTTCATCTGGCAGAAACGCCAGAAACATGGGGTGGATCCCATCGAACCGGCCACAACAATCCTTTTCCTCGCCGGCGACACGGACGCGCTAAAGTCAAGCGTCATTTACTGGCACGACAGCGCGCCCAAACCCTCCGCCCGTAACGCCATCGATCCAGAACTGGCATCCCGCTTATGGCAGGAATCGGTTAAACTGTGTCATATCGAAACAAAAGAGGAGTCAAAATGACCGATCCGGTTGAAAACGCCGTTGAAGAAAAGATCATCAACGCTGCCATCAATTGCCTGGAAAAATACGGCGTGGAGGGCGCCACCAACCGTGTCATTGCAGCCGAAGCGGGGATCAACAGCGCAGCCATCAACTACTACTTCCGCAGCAAGGAAGTGCTCATCCAGAAGGCCATGGAACGCACCATGGATCACGCCTTCGACTGGTCCGATTTCCCCGATTCACCGGGTCTTTCAGTCCGCGAGCGCTGTTACAACATATTCGATCATCTGGTGGAAGGCGGCGTTAATTTTCCGGGCCTCACCCGTGCCCACTTCCACGACCTTTTGTCTTCCGGTAATTACGATGCCCTGGTGGTCACCCGGTTGTTAAAATTTGCCGGGCAATTACGCGACGATTTGCATGCACACGGATACAAGGGAACCCGGGCAGACCTGCAAATGTCTTGTATGCAACTTTTGAACACCGTGTTCATGTCCGTGCTGGTGCCGCATCTTTACAAAGACAGCCTCAAGGTCGATTTGGGCGATCCCCCTACCCGTATTCGATTTGTTCATTCATTGGTGGATAAACTCTTCTAGAACAGGCACATACAAAAAACAGGATCAACCGTTGATGTTGACCCTGTTTTTCTTATCAATTATTGTTCTTTCATTGCGATTTTTGGCATCCAGACGATCATCAAGAAAGCCGCGATCAATGCCAGCCCACCGCCGAAAAGGAACGGTGCAGAAGGACCAAACCCGCTCCAACTCAGACCAGGAATTCCTTCCCACAATACGCCAGCGATGAACGAAGCCGGGAAGGCTAGCAATCCAATAACGGCATTGTAGGTGCCATAAGCGGTGCCGCGCAGATTATCGGGGACCAGGTCGGCCACCATGGCGTTGGCGCTGCCATAAGCCATACCGTAATAAATACCATAGGCGATATAGAGCAGCCAGATATGCCAGGCCTGAGTGGCAAAGGCAAATCCAAGATAAATGGCTGCGTATACCAGCCATCCAGCGATGATCAACCGGCGGCGCCCGATACTGTCAGAGAGGTTGCCTGCCGGCGTGGAGATGATCGAATACACCAGGTTGAAGACCAGCAGCATTACCAGGATGCCTGTGACCGAGATACCGACATTTTGTGCCCGGAGGGTTAGAAAAGCATCGGACGAGTTCCCCAGCGTGAAGATGCTGACGATAACCAGAAAAATAGTGAAAGGTTTGCCCATCCCCTTGAGAGAGAATTTCGGCGCGGAACGCTGGCCTTTGACCTCCACATCTTTTGCGCCCACCACGAGAGAGAGGACAGCGAGAAATGCCGGCAGCAGGCTGAGCAGAACGATCACCTTGAAGGTGTCGCGTGTCAGCATTGTGGCATTTCTCTGCCCCAACCATACCGCCAAAGCTGCGATGCCGACCCCCAACACCGCCCCTGCCGTATCCATGGTCCGGTGCAGCCCAAAAGCCACTCCGCGCTGGTCTGCAGTGACCGAATCAGCCACCAACGCGTCTCGCGGGGCAGTGCGAATGCCCTTGCCCACACGGTCAGCCCAACGAACACCTGCGATCAACCCCCAACTGTTGGCAATGTAAAAGAATGGTTTGGTGATGGCAGAGAGGCCATAACCGATCACCGCCAGCCATTTGCGCTGCCCCAGCTTGTCTGAAAGCCAACCGGAAAACAATTTCAATACGCTCGAAGTTGCTTCGGCGATGCCTTCGATCAAACCGATGATATCCGTTTTGATTCCCAGCACATTCGAGAGGAACAACGGAATGATGTTGATCACCATTTCACTGGAAACGTCCATGAAAAAGCTGGTCAATCCGATCGCCCAAACATTGCGGGGTAATTTCTTTACCCGTTGCATCGTTGTCGCTTTTTTAATTTCATCTGCCATTGATAGTTTCTCCTGATACCGTTAATTCATTTCCTTGTTATCAGATATTGAATCGCTGTCATGCGGGGTCTGGAACGATCCCGGATCAAACCGCATTTTGCTGTCATGGTCGAGGTTCTCGTTGGCATAGACCTCCGCGGTGAATACCTGGAAAACCTGACGACATTTATCCAGCCACTCGTTCGCTTCATCTGCGTGAGATCCACCCAGGAAATCTCTTTCTTTGAGTTTCGCCATCCACGATTCCAATTTAGCCAGGTCCTGCTCGTTTTCTTCAAACTCGGCAAAACTGAAATTCTTGCGCCTGGTCTCTTTTTCGATATCGGTCACAAAATCGGCGCACTGTTCCTTGAATTCTGCATATGCTTCTTCGCGATCCTGACGGAAGCGTTCGATGATCTCGTTTTCGGTTTCCTTGTCGAATTCACGGGTCAGGAATGTCTTGCAGGATCCTCCCTGGGCAAGCACATAATCTTTCATTTCCTGCACCAGCTTGACCGCGCTTTCGGAATAAGGCAATAACCACAAGCCGTTATCCAGGCCGATCGAGCCAGCTGAATGCATGCGGCGCCACACGGTCACCCGCGGACTGGACGGGTTCGCCGGAAGTTGAGGACAAAAGAGCAACCACTTGAAATCCATAAGCCTCCTTTGCAACACTTGTTACATTCTATCAGAAATAAATCTTGTTTGCAACACTTGTTACAACAATAATTGAGAGCTTTTGACACGTTTTGTTCCTTCTCAGTAAAAAACATCTCAGATATACTCACGCAATGACTAATAAACCAAACAACATTCAAAACAAAGAGGACCAACCACCAATCGACGAAGAAAATCGAAAGAATCGCCGCAATCAATCGATCTCCATACTCGTTTTCTCTGTGTTGATCATGATCCTGGTGGGTGTCTTTTTCACCACCGATCTGGCAAAAATCAAGAGTTTCATCAGTTCAGCCGGCGCGTGGGGGATTGTTATCAGCATACTCTTTTACGCCCTGATGGGAATGACCCTGATCCCATCGGAACCTTTTACGCTATTCATCGGCGCCCTTTTTGGCCCCCTGTATGCCACTCTCATCTCGGGG
>CAYWCH010000248.1:0-2724 GCA_964456715.1 uncultured Anaerolinea sp.
TCTTCCATCCTCAACGACATGCGATGGTTGAACCATCTGATCTTCATGGGGTTGTTGTTCATTCCTTTGCTGATTGGCTTTTTTACAACGAAGAATCCAAAACTGAAAAGCACCCTTCAGATTTGGGTGATCGGAGCCGGTTTTTCGCTGGCTACTTTTGCATCCAAAAAACTTTGGATCACTTATCAGCAACAAACCGCGATCATGGATATCGCCATCCTGATCCTGTTCAACTCCGGATTGTTCTTTTTCCAGCACCGGAATCCGCAGCCGGAACCTGAGACAAAAGGGAAAACGGTCCATTTTGGATTAGCAGCCATCGTTGCGGCGGGGATGGTCCTTCCATTCGCCTTATGGGGGGCGCTGGGTTCGATAAATGAAACAATTCTCTACCTCATTGAAGGTTTGTTATTCGGTTTCTTTGTCCTACAGGTGGTTTATCCCTACCTTTTCGATAAAACTCTGAATCCTGCGGAAGAGGTTCAGTCCAAAGAATTCTTGCGGGATGGATTCGTTATTGCATTGTTCTTTCTGCTTCTGGTTACCGGGCTGGGGCAAAATGGTTCGGAGCCGCTGTTGTTGATCACGATGCCGATGAGCGGGTGGACGATCACTTTTTTTGCCATCCTCTCGAAGAATTCGAAAGACCGCGGCAAATTCGCCGTTGGTTTGATCGCCGCGGTGGTGCTGATCACACCTTTGCTCTGGTTTGATGCGGATGAACTGTCTCTCATAATCGCCGGATCTGCCGGAGAGACATTGGATTGTGCAATCCGGGCTTCCTGGTCTGTTTTTGGTGTTTCATTATTGGTTTTTATCGTCAACCTGGTCAATCTCAAGCACCTGGTCAATATCAAGATCACCAGAAAATTCAACTGGATCATTTCGGGAATCGCAGTCAGTGCGCTGGCAGTCGTGTACCTGCTTTTTGGCCAACCCGGATTTTTCGGTGAGAAGATCTTCATCGTAATGAAGGACCAGGCAGATCTGACCGACGCTGCAAGCATTGCGAATGTGGCAGATCGCCGGCAAGCTGTATACGATGAACTGGTCAGCACTGCATCCAATTCACAGATAGCCATCCGGGCCAAGCTGGATTCCTGGCATATCAATTACACACCCTATTATCTTGTGAATGGTTTGGAAGCGGACGCCAACCCCTTCCTGCGCATGATCATTCAAAAAAGGGACGATGTGGCGCGTGTATTGGAAAGTCCACAGTTGCGACCCCTGCACGAGAATGCTGAGCCGGAGAATTCCGATCCCACCGAGGCTCCTGACGGCTTTACCTGGAACATGATGATGATCGGTGTCGATAAGGTTCGTTCGGAATTGGGCGTCACGGGAGAAGGAATTGTGATTGGCCATACCGATACGGGGGTGGATGGACGCAATCTCGAACTGGCCGATTCCTACCGCGGAGTCTCAGGCTCGGATGATTACAACTGGTTGGATCCGTGGAATGACTCCCTTTTCCCGGTGGATGTTCAGGGGCACGGCACCTCAAGCTTGAGCATCATCACTGGAAAGAACATCGGTATCGCACCGGATGCGAAATGGATCGGGTGCGTTAACCTCGCTCGGAATCTCGGCAACCCGGCTGTTTACCTCAACTGCATGCAGTTCATGCTGGCTCCTTATCCACAGGGCGGAGACGCTTTCACGGATGGCGATACGACAAAAGGAGCCATGATCGTGAACAATTCGTGGGGGTGCCCGTTGGTGGAAGGCTGCGATATGGTCACCTTTGAACAGGCAGCCAAAGCAATGGAAACCGCCGGGATATTTATGGCAGTGGCGGCCGGGAACACTGGTTACTACGGCTGCGGCAGCATCACCGATCCCCTGGCGATCTACTCGGAAGTATTCACGGTCGGTTCCATCAAATCCAACGGCGAGCTGTCAGATTTCAGCAGTCTGGGGCCTGTCACATTTGACGGCAGCGGCCGCACCAAACCGGATCTGCTGGCGCCCGGTGAAGGCATCGTCATAGCCTTCCCTGGAAACCAATACACAATTGGGAAGGGAACATCATATGCAGCACCTCACGTTGCCGGCGTGGTAGCATTAATGTGGTCGGCAAACCCGGAGTTGATCGGGAATATCGAATTGACACGAAAAATTCTCGAAGATACCGCCTCGCCGTTCACCGGAACCATGCCGGCCTGTGTTATTGATAGCACCATTCCCAATGACGCAGCAGGTTATGGCATCCTGAATGCGTTCGCGGCGGTTGAAAAAGCGATTTCACTTAAGTAAAGGAGTTCATAACGAATTCCAAATTCAGGTGTTTTTCTTAATGAATAAGTGCCGGGATGAGAATTTGGCTGAAATTAATGAAGAAAACGCTGTAGCGAAAGCCAGCCAGGGTGACACGGACGCGTTCAGTTTCTTGTATGAACAAAATGTTACCCGTATTTATAACTATATTACCGGATCGGTTCAGAGACCGATGCCGAGGATTTGACTGCGCGCGTTTTTTTTAGAGCGTTTGGGCACATCAATTCGTACGTTGAAAAGGGAGTTCCTTTCTCAGCCTGGCTTTATCGGATTGCCCATAACCTGATCGCCAACTACCACCGCGACACTCATCGCCGCAAGGAAGTCGCTCTGGAAGACCAACCAGAGATCCCGCATCACGCTGACCATCCTGAGTCGGCCCTGGTCAAGACCCAGGAAGTGGAGCAACTGCTGAAAGGGATCAGGCGATTGTCTTCAGACAGA
>CAYWCH010000248.1:2734-4066 GCA_964456715.1 uncultured Anaerolinea sp.
TTGAAGTTCGTAGAGGATTATTCAAACGCAGAGATCGCTCAGATCATGGACAAGAGTGAAGGAGCCATCAAGAGTCTATATCACCGAGCCTTGATCGCCCTGCGCGAAGAAATGAACAAGATTGGTTTTCAGCCTGATGATTAGTTGTTTTTCTTTGGGAGCTTGAACGATGGAATATTTGGATGAAGCATATGAGGGAAAAGGTTATTTTGGGCTGGAGCATAAATTAACGGACAGTCTTAAACCCGTAATGCCCAACGAGGCATTTGTTGAACGGTTGAAACAAAAATTGACTTCCGGAACGATTACCATCCTGGAACATAAGAAGGATTATCTGGGACTTGTGGCGATCGGAGTGGGGCTTGCCATCGGCGCGTTGGCGATCTGGCTGATCAGAAAGCCTAAATAATCGGTTTGATCAGTCTATTTTGGCTTACCCAAATCAGCGATTTTATCTTTCAGTGTGAATAGCGACGGTTCAGTCAGGGTGGAACCATCCGGAAACACGAGCGTGGGTACGCTTTTATACCCACGGTTGATTTGCTTGACGATTTCTGCTGCTGCCTGGTCTTGATCAATATCGATCCATTCGTAAGGAATCTTGTTGATTTCGAGGTAATCACGGGTCCTGCGGGTATCACCGCACCAGGAAGTTCCATAAAGTTTGATCTTGTCATTTCCCATGAGTTTTTTGTTCTCCAATTTTTGGTTTTTAAGTCCAATGTAATTCTACCTTTAGTGGAAAAAACCAGGTATGGTTTGCCACTGGAATTTTCAGGTTATGTTAAAATCGTTCTGATGAGCATACGTATCGTTTTCATGGGTTCTCCCGAGTTTTCTGTACCTATCCTTGAAGGGCTGGCTGATAATTATAAAGTTGTGGGTGTGGTCACTCAACCTGACCGCCCCTCCGGGCGGGGACAGGTGATGACTCCGCCAGCGGTGAAGGAATTGGCAGTCAAATTGGGGCTCCCCGTGATGCAGCCCATGAAATTAAAGGTACCAGAAGCTTTTGAACAATTAATCACCTGGCAACCGGATATGATTGTCGTTGCAGCATTTGGCCAGATCTTGCGCCAAAATGTACTCGATCTGCCGCCGTTGGGATGCATCAATGTCCATGCCTCTTACCTTCCCAGGTGGCGGGGTGCTGCTCCCATCCAGGCTGCGATCCTGGCGGGTGATGCCTTTACCGGGGTTTCGATCATGCGCATGGACGCCGGGGTGGATACCGGACCGGTGTATAAACAAGCAACTGAGACCATCCGGGACGATGACACCGCGGACAGCCTGAGCAATCGCCTTTCTTTGCTGGGAAAAATCACATTGCTT
>CAYWCH010000249.1:0-4040 GCA_964456715.1 uncultured Anaerolinea sp.
CTATGGTGGGCATGGTATCTGGAGCAAATAACATAGAACATACTATCTATTTCCGAAATCTAAGGGAGAAACGATGAATAATCCAAAACCACCGATATTTCAACATCCGGAAATGGATGGCTCGACTTTCCTATGGAAAGGAAATAGAACCGGAATTCTATTAATTCATGGCTTCACAGCAACATCAGTTGAAGTAAGACCTATGGCAACTCATCTCCATAAGCAGGGCGGATACACTGTGGCCGGTCCTATGCTTCCAGGCCATGGACATGCTGTTGAAGAAATGAACAAAGTCCGCTGGCAGGATTGGGTTGCTGCGGTGAATGATCTCTGCAATGAATTGACAGTTAATTGCTCGAAGGTATTTGTCCTGGGTGAATCCATGGGGGGATTGCTGGCCATGGAAATGGCGATAGCCCATCCACAGATCGCCGGTTTGATGCTTTTCGCACCTGCTCTGCGTGTGCCCAGGCTGGGAGCGGCCAAATTTCTCTGGCCATTCAAAGAGCATATTTACAAATCGAACACCGATGATTCCATGCCATGGCAGGGTTTTAATGTGGTTCCGCTGCATGCGGCCAGTGAATTGCTTAAATTACAACGGCATGTAAAAAAGCATATGCACGAAATCAAACAGCCAACGTACGTTTTCCAGGGACAATTGGATCGATCCATTGACCCAATGAGCTCCATTGAGGTGATCGATGGAATCAGTTCCAACGAAAAGGAATTATTCTGGATGGAAGAATCAACTCATTGCATATTGATTGACAAGCAATTGCCAGACGCCGTATCAGTCTGCCTGGATTTCATAAAAATGCACTAATCGTCGTTGATCATCCCTTCGATGCCTTCGGGAATGATTGGGGTTATAATTACCAGATGATCTTTCGAGAAATGGAGTAAGTGATATGGATAAAAAAGAAAAACCAATTGGCAAGACAACCATCGCTCCTGATGTTTTGGTATCGATCGCCCAACTGGCTGCTCTGAGTGTTGAAGGCGTCAGTCACTTGACTTCAGTACCTCGAGAAGTGAACACTCTTTTTAAACGTGGCCTCTCTGAAGGCGTTGATCTTGCCGTGGAAGATAATTTTGTTTATGCAGATCTGTATGTGGTATTGAAACGAGACGTGAATGTTCGCGAAGTCAGCCATAGTATTCAGAATGCTGTGGCACGTTCAATCTCAGAAATGGTGGGCATGGAAGTTGGAAAAGTCAATGTCCACGTAGAAGACATCGATTTCTCTGAAAGCATTTAGGAAAAATGAAATCCCGTACAAAGGCAAGAGGAATTGCCTTGCAGGTTCTATTTGAATTTGATCTGACAGGCCATCCTGTTGGAGAGATTCTTGAATCTCGTCTCGCCGATGAGAACCTTGATGATAATCTGCAAAGCTTTCTCCGCTCAATTATCCTGGGTGTGGTTCCCATCATAGATCAATTGGATAAAATCGTATCAGAGCACGCACCGGAATGGCCGCTTGATCAGGTGGCAGTTATTGACAGGAATATTCTACGGATAGCACTCTGGGAATTTGCTGTTGCCCAGATCACTCCCATCAAGGTAGCGATTAATGAGGCAATTGAACTGGCAAAAATTTATGGGTCAGACAGTTCATCGAGATTCGTGAATGGTGTGCTGGGCAGCCTGGTCGACCACCAAATCGAGATTCACAACAGTATTGTCAAGTCGCAAGTATAATTAGTCAATAACGGACCATTTGATTAATTACCGGGAAATTTATGCGACCAAAAAACAAACGAACGGGACAAATTAGTCGACAGGTATTATGCACCTGTCTATTACTCATTGTGCTGCTTTCAAGCTGCGTTTCACCGGCATCCACAAATAACAGTGTACAGAATTCCTATCCACAAGCTGAGGTCATTTTTAAAGTTTCGCTGGTTCAGGCATTACCTGAAGGCGCAACTCTTTCACTTGAAGTTGTTGACGATGTTACCGGTTTGGCATTCAATCCACAGCGTTATGAAATGACCAAACACGACGACCTTAATTATTTTGTCAAGCTTCCCCTCGTGATTGGCTCGGTTCTCAAGTACCGATACGTGAAGGTTTCAGAAACCAATTCCGTGGAATACACTCCGCAATCGACCGCTGTTCGTTTTCGCATCGCGAATATCTCAGGGCCGGCAATCTTTCAGGATATCGTTGCAGGATGGATCGATCAACCATATATAGGAGTGATCGGAAGAGTCCGTGGCCAATTCCTGGATAAGACGACCAATTCACCCATCCCCAATTTACTGGTGACTGCGCAGGGCGTACAAACAGTGACTTCTTCAGATGGCACATTTACACTGGAAGGTCTTACGTTGGGGACTCACAACCTTGCAGTGTACAGCATGGACGGCAAGTATGATACCTTCCAACAAGGAGTGGCTGTTGCTGAAGAAGCGACCACACCGGTTTTTATCTCTCTACAGCCCAGACCGACGATCAGTGTAACTTTCGAGGTTTCAACTCCTACAGATTTTGATCAGTCGATACCCATTCGATTTGCGAGCAATTTACAGCCGTTGGGGAATCTTTATACTGATTTATTGGCAGGGTCAACAACGGTCTCATCCACCCTGCCTGTACTAAACAGGCTCCAGGATGGAAAATATTCGATCACACTGGATTTACCGGTCGGATTCGACTTGCGATACAAGTTCACTTTAGGTGATGGTTTGTGGAACAGCGAACTAAATACGGATGGCAGTTTTATTCTGCGCGAGTTGATCGTAAAACAGGACCAAACAAAAATTGAAGATACTGTCGCCACTTTCCGTTCTCCAGGATTGGAACCTGTAACTTTCTCCGTTATTACGCCATCCATTACCCCGGCAGAAGATGTCATCTCACTTCAGCTCAATCCATATACCTGGTTCGAATCCATTCCCATGGTTCGCAAGAGCCAAAATGAGTGGAGTTATACCCTCTACTCTCCTCTTCATCTTTTAGGACCGGTTGAGTATCGTTTTTGCCGAAATGAAGTATGCGATCTCTCATCGGGTGTTCCCACTACAGCGCAATTATTTTCACCTTCCAATTCCTCACAAGTGATCTCTGTAAGAATTGATCAATGGAACAACTATGCCAGCTTTGGAGAGCCAGAAATAATCACCGATGGGGGCAATACCACTCCAAGGTCTCCATTTATTTCTGGGTTTGAACTGATAAGCGAATATGTACCATTTACTTCCCAATATTTGGACTTGGGATTAACAATGATCTCCGGCACTGCAGCAAATTTTGTTATCATTCCTTCCACATGGACAGCTACGCGCAATAACCCACCTTATCTTGAACCCCTACCGGGGCAGGATTATTCCTGGTCGCAAATGTCAGCTGCAATTAATTCAATCCAAGACCAGGGAATGCAGGCAATCCTCTTTCCACAAGTACGCTTCCCAATGGGAGCTACAGATTACTGGCAGAATGCCAAACGCGATGAAGGTTGGTGGATCACCTGGTACGAAAATTACCACAGATATATTCTTCAGGTGGTGGATTGGGCAGCAGCGAATAATGTGGGGGGAATAATCATAGGCGATCCATCGGTGGCAGCTTCATTCAAAAACGGTACCCTGGCAGATGGTTCGCTTGCAGGTGCTCCTTTGAATGCTGATGAACAATGGCAACAATTGATCAAGGACATGCGGACAAAATTCTCCGGAGCGATTATCGGAGCCCTGGCGTATCCAAGTTCGCAGAAAATTGAACCCGGCTGGCTGGATTCAGTGGACGCCATCTATGTGCTTTACTCACCCACCCTATCTCAGTCAAGCTCGATTTCTACCAATGATTTGATGTCTTTAATCAGGAAAGATTTAGATGATAGTCTCTATCCCAAGATAAGTGGTTTTGGTAAAATTATAATACTTGGTTTGAATTACCCATCGGCCTCAAATGCTTTTGGCGGTTGCGTGGATGTGCTGGGTAGCTGTATGAACAATTGGGGCAATTCCCAGGTAGATTTAAACGTGCAATCGCAAATCTATAATGCGGCGGTAATCATTGCGGCAAAAGAATC
>CAYWCH010000250.1:0-3993 GCA_964456715.1 uncultured Anaerolinea sp.
GATGCCCTCGTAGAGGTCAGAGCGATTGCGGCATTTGGTCACGCCCACCGAAGAACCAAGATTGGCGGGTTTGACGAAGACGGGGTAGGGCAGGTTGGCTTCGATTTGCTTGATGACCTCGTCCATGTGCGATTGCGCTTCGCTGCGCATGACCGTGACAGACGCAATAACGGGGATGTTGTTGGCGCGCATCACGTCTTTGAAGAGGATCTTGTCCATGCCAACCGAAGAACCCAGCACACCGGCACCGATGTAAGCGACGTCTGCGAGCTCAAGCAGCCCTTGCATCGTGCCGTCTTCACCAAAGGTGCCGTGCAGCACCGGGAAGATCACATCCAGGTTGGCGACAGGTTCCAATACATCTTTGCCATTCAGAGAGCGGATGGCGTAAAGCTGACCACCGCGGGTGGGTTCGGGTAGAAGCACAACCTGATAGAGATCATCCAGTTTGCTGGATTCAAAAGCCTTCAACACGTCGCTGCCTGAAAGCCAGGTACCTTCGTGGGTGATGCCAATCTCAATGACTTCATACTTCTGCGGATCGAGAACAGAAAGCACAGAACGGGCGCTCATCAGAGAGACTTCGTGCTCTCCGGAGCGGCCACCAAAGATGACGCCAATCCGCAATTTATTTTCCATATTCTTACTTTTTCCAATCACCAAATAATTCGATTTCGAGCTGCAATTCGACCGCGAACTGTTCACGGACCGTTTTCTGAACCAGGGCGATCAACTGACGGTAGTCTTCGGCAGAACCACTACCGTCGTTGATCAAGAAGTTGCCGTGCACCGGGCTGATCTCCACACCACCAATGCGGGTGCCCTTCAAACCGGCAGCTTCGATAAGCCGCCCTGCGTGGTCACCGGTGGGGTTCTTGAACGTTGAACCCAGGCTGGCTCCGGTGGGTTGTGCACTGCGGCGTTTCTCGTTGATTGCATCCACTTTTGCCTGAACGGCTTCGCGGGTGGATGGAACGAGGTTGAACGTCGCGGAGAGGATCACCGCGTTCCCGGGCTCTCTTTTGAAAACACTCGAGCGATAGGTGAACCCCATACCGTCGCAATCCAGCGACATCAAGCCTTTACTTCGGTGCAAGATTTCTGCCATTAACATGCTCTGGCAGATATCCTTGCCATGGGCACCGGCGTTGCCATAAACGGCTCCACCAACGGTGCCGGGGATACCGGCGGCCCATTCGAGACCACTCATGGCTGCCTCGGTGACGGTGCGAACCAGGGTGGTAAGGGCAGCACCGGTCTCGACGTAAACTGTTGGATGCTCACCTGTTTCATTGATGCGGATGGCCTTGGCCTGGTTGAAAAGCACGAAACCATGCCAGCCGTCATCGCTGATGAGCATGTTTGAACCATTGCCGAGCAATCGAAATTCCACGTCGTTCTGCCAGAGGAAGGCCGTGTCAGCGGCAAGCTCAGCGGCGGAACAGGCTTCTGCAAACCAACGTGCGGGACCGCCGACACGGGCAGTGCTGTAGCGCGCCAGGGCAACGTTTTGCTGCAGGCGGGTGCCGAAATGTTCTTGCAGAAGGGACTGCGAAATTTCAGTCATTCGATATCCTTACAATTCCTTCACGTGGTCGATCAACCGCTCCATCAATTTTTGCTGCTGAGCGGTGGGTATTTGTTGGAACTCTTTTTCAACCACAATCGCTTTTGGCGGGACGCGGACGCGCTGGAATTCGTTGACCACAAAGGGTAATTCCACGCGGACATCGTTGAGGACGGTGGTCTTGGTCTGCAGGTCGCTCATCTTATTTCTCCCTTTCTTGCATCACCTTCAGCATGCGCTTGCAGATCTGGTCTGCATCACCGGCTGAAAGGACAAGCAGAACATCTCCGGGTTCCAATTTCGATGACAGCATATCGACCGCGTCATCGAGGGTTTTACAATAAATCGCGTTCTTGCCGTTCATCATTTTCACGAGCTCGGCAGAAGAATAATTTTCCTTGGGTTCGCGTGAGGCGAAGATCTCGGTGACCAGGGTGAGATCGGAGCCCTGCAGCGAACGGATGAAATCACCTTCAAGGGCGCGTGTGCGTGAATAGGTGTGAGGCTGCCATACGGTGACCAACCGGCGCTTGGGATAACGGGCGCGGGCAGCAGCGAGGGTGGCGGAGATCTTCGATGGGTGATGCGCATAATCATCAACGATGGTCACGCCGTTGGCTTCACCGATCACATCGAAGCGGCGGCCGGTGCCGGTGAACTTGCTGAGGTTGGCTGCGGCCTTGGCTACGGGGAAGCCCAGTTCATTGATCACAGCCAGGATGGCGATGGAATTCCTGGCGTTGTGCGTGCCGGGGATTTGCAGCGAAACGTGAGCCAGCGTGGTGTTGTTCAGGTGATTGATCACATCGAAATCGAAGCCGCCGACAGCGTTGGTGACCACGTTTACGGCCTGGTAATCCGCGTCTTCAGAGTAACCAAAGGTGATGACGTGTGTACCGGATTGCACCGCGTTGACGAGTTTGGAAGCGTGTTCATCATCCTTGCAGACCACCAGCATGCCGTCTTCGGGGAGAAGTTTGACGAAATCGCCAAAGGCCTCACGGTAGAGGGCAGGGGTGGGGTAGCAATCGGGGTGATCGTAATCAACGTTCGTGACGATGGAAATGTGCGGGCGGAGACCGAGGAACATACGATCGTATTCATCCGCTTCGATGACGAAGTAAACACCCTTGCCGGCGTGCGCGCTGTTGGAGAGGTCTTTGGAGACCCCGCCGATGATGTACGAAGGATCCAGGTTCAAACGATTGAGGGTGTAAGCCATCAGGGTGGTGGTGGTGGTCTTGCCGTGCGAACCGGCCACCGTTATCGCCACCTGGTCTTTCATCAGATCAGCCAGGAAATCAGAGCGCTTGAGTACGGGGATACCGGCTGCGACTGCCGCAATGACTTCGACGTTGTTATCGGGAATGGCCGAAGAACGGACAACCAGATCCGCGCCTTTGATGTTGGCGGGATCGTGACCTTCATATATATGTGCTCCATGGATCGCCAGATCAAGGGCAAGCGGAGAAAGGGTGCGGTCCGAACCCGTGACCATGTATCCACGCTCGAGAAGAACACGAGCGATGGAGGAGATGCCTGTACCACCGATACCGATCAAATGAATATGTTTCATCAGATAAATACCACCAGAATAAGTACGAATGCGACGGCCACCGAGAAATAAACGATTGGGCTGGTTGCCATCCAGGCAGGAGGCAGCACGTTAATCAAACGTAACGCGGCCTGACCGGCTTCTGTCGTCGGATCAGGAGCGGTAACAAACGGGAATGGATATCCGGCCATGTGCATGAAATACCAGAGAGAACCGAAGATCAGGAAGCCATTGACCGCGCCGATAAAAAATCCGAGCAGGGCGTCTTGAAGGAAATGACGCACAAAGCGGTCACTTTCGGCCAAACGCGGGATCTTCGGGGTTTGGTAGCCAAAAAAAACCAGACAAATCAAAATGGTGGTCTGCAGCCAGAAAACTGTCGCGGGTGAACCCGTGGCGAAGGTTTCCTTGAAGAATGGAACAAAGGATCTCAACACGGTGAGAACAAACATGGCCAAGATGACGCTGAAAACCACCAGCAATTCCTTGGCCCACCCGCGCATGGCGCCTATGACCGCGAAGAGGATGACGAACATGAAAAGAATCACATTCAGACTGATCATGAGCGTTTGCTCCTTTCAGCCAATTGAAGAACGAGTTCAGCGATCTTCTGAGCCGCGTCCGGCTTTGCCAGAGAGCTCATGGCCTGTTTCATGCCCGTCAAGCGGGAGCTGTTTTCAAGGATCGCGTCCAGCGTGGGCATCAATTTTTCATCGAGAGCTGCGTTGTCAACCATCACGGCAGCACCCTTGTCCACCAGGTAATCGGCGTTGACCTTCTGGTAGCGCCAGGCAAACGGGTAAGGGACGAGGATGGCTGGCAGACCGTAAAAGGGCAGTTCGCCGAGGGTGGAGGCTCCGGCGCGGGAGAG
>CAYWCH010000251.1:0-1850 GCA_964456715.1 uncultured Anaerolinea sp.
GCAAACGAGAAGACTGCTCATGTGTCGCACGAAGGCGCACTCGGGATCGCGTCGGAACTCGTCAAGTGTGATGGTTCGATCCGGAAAGCAGTGGATCTTTTATTGGGACAGGTGATCGTTGTGAAGGATCGGCACTCAGCCAGGGCGATTGTTCAAGACCTGCCTGTCGCGATGCGTGTAGTCACTCTAAAGGGTGAAGTCTTTGTCGGTTCCGGCTTGGTAATCGCCGGTCAGGATGGCCGCGCCAACTTGGTTGGTCGTCCCAGGCAGCGAAAGGAATTGCAGGATCGCCTGAATGATCTGGAGAATGAAAGCGACGCGCTGAACTCAGAACAAAGCGCTCAAGAAGAGAAACTGAAGAAATCTGAAGCCCGATTACACCAATTGGAGAATGATCTAAGAGTGGCGCGCGGGCAGGTAAGCAGCGCCGGCGAAACCTACCAATCTATGCTGATGACGTTGGAACAGCAGAAACAAAAAAATGAGTGGCAAAAGAATCAGCTAAACGTTTTAAACACGCAGATGAACCAAACGGTGAACGAACTGGCGGCCATTGATAAAAACCTGACAGAAGAGCAGGAAAAAATCACGAAGATCAATGAAGAGCTTCGAAATATGAACAACGTCTTGCATACCAAGAATGTTGATGAGTTTCAGGAAGAAGTGGTCCATTGGACGACCACCGTGGCTGTCTGCACCCGCGCGATGAATGATGGAGAACGCCGTCACAGTGAATATTTGCAGGTGGTCACGACGAATCGATCGCAGCGGCAGTCTTTAAAATCGAGGATCGAGAATTTCTCAAAGATGATCACGGAGATCGAGAGTGAGAAGACAGTCGATCACCAAAATGAGACTGAGGTGAATACCAGGATCGATGAGATCCAGACCAAAATCCAACCGGCTGAAACCGAACTGCAGAGCGTGGAATCCGACTACAACAAGCTTCAGGATAATTATGTGGTTCTGCAGCAGGCACAGGCAACAGCTGAACGATACTACACCCAGGCACAATTGGAACTGACGCGCAGTCGTGAAAGCCTGGATAATTTGCGCCGGCGTATCCAGGATGACTTTGGTCTGGTGACACTGGAATACACTGAATCTGTTTCTGGACCAACTCCACTCCCGTTGGAGGGAGTGGGTCAATTACCTGTGTTGAAGGAAATCCCGCCTGAACTTGAAGATGGCATTAACCGCCAGCGTGCACAACTCCGCCGAATGGGTGCGATCAACCCGGAGGCACAAAAGGAATATCACGAAGTCAAGGAGCGGTTTGATTACCTGACAGAACAGGTAGCCGATCTTAACCATGCGGACGAAGATTTACGCAAGATCATTGGTGATCTTGATGAGTTGATGCGCAAGGAATTCCATAAAACATTTATCGCTGTGGCAGCCGAATTCAAGCAGATGTTCACACGGTTGTTTGGCGGCGGTTCCGCGAAGTTGATCATGACCGATGAGGATAATCCCACCGAAACGGGTATTGATATAGAAGCCAAGCTTCCCGGCAGAAGAGAGCAGGGGTTGTCGCTCCTCTCGGGCGGTGAAAGATCACTGACCGCTGTGGCATTGATTTTCTCTCTTCTTAAAGTTTCGCCCACACCATTCTGTGTGATGGATGAAGTGGACGCCATGCTCGATGAAGCTAATGTCGGTCGGTTTACCGAATTACTAGA
The DNA here is from genome assembly GCA_964456715.1 of uncultured Anaerolinea sp. Classification (GTDB taxonomy): domain Bacteria; phylum Chloroflexota; class Anaerolineae; order Anaerolineales; family Anaerolineaceae; genus UBA6107. The sequence continues at coordinate 1,683 of CAYWCH010000251.1, forward strand.
AGAGTTGAGCCAGGAAACCCAATTCATTGTGATCACACACAACCGAAACACGGTTCAGGTTGCCGATGTGATCTATGGCATTACCATGGGACGCGATTCAGCCAGTCAGGTGATCAGTTTGCGGTTGGATGAGGTTGACGAGGAAATGGTCAGGTAAGGTGAAAGAGA
>CAYWCH010000251.1:1860-3992 GCA_964456715.1 uncultured Anaerolinea sp.
AGAACAAAAAAGCGCTGAAGTCTTTTCAGCGCTTTTTTTGTTATTGATTGTGGACTTAACCAGCGACGATACGATATTCTTCGGGGATGGCAGGAGTGGTGGGGATATTCTTGGCCCAAATGTCGTACTTGGTCACACCAAACTCGATTTTTGCATCTTCGATGAATTTCGAATACGCGGCGCTCTGAACAGTACTCAACTGATCTGCAGTCAACTGACGCTTCTCATGTCCAAGAACCTGGATGATGTGATAGCCATAATCCGTTTTGACCGGTTCACTGTAAGCACCAATCTTCAAAGCCCATGAGGCATCTTCGAATTCGGATACCATCGTACCTTTAGTGAACCAACCCAAATCACCACCCATGGTGTTGTTGCTGGTATCGGTGGAATAGTTCATGCAAAGAGTATTCCAGTCTTCTCCAGCCTGTAACTTGGTGAGAATATCTTTGGCGGTGGCTTCATCAGCTACCAGAATGTGACGTGCCCACACCATGTCCTGATCCGGAGAAACGGACGAAGCCAGTTGGGCATACACCTTGCGCTGATAAAGGATGTTCCGGATGTATTCGCGAAGTTCAGTCTCAGTCAAATCAGAGTTTGTCTGAATACCTGCGACAACGGTTGAATAGAGATTGGTATAGGCGTTATAAGTGAAAACGGTGGCCGTGGGGGAGGGCAAAGGTGTTTCAGTTGGAGTGAGGTCCTCGGCCGGTGTTTCAGTTATTGTCGCTGTCTCGGTTGCTGCGGCTGCATCCAGAGTCTGTTGAGCTTCAGCAGACAACGGAGTTTCAGTGGGGGGTAGCGGGGTGGGTGTCTTGTAAGTCAGGGTGTTCTGAACCGCATTAAGCGTATTCGTGGGATAGTAGGTGATCGTGGCCGAAGGGGCTGGAGTGGTGGGAGTGCCGCTCGGATAGTATTCCAAATTGGCCTGGATCTCTGCTTCCACTTCTTCGTCGGTCACTGTAATTCCCATTTGTTTCGCTTTGAGAACAAGTGCCTGTTCACTGATCATCTTATCCAATACGTCACTGCCAAATTGCAGCGTGTCATCCAACTCATTTTGGACTTGATACAACTGCGATTGGAAGAATGATGCAAAATAGGAAGAGGCATAGGTAATGAACGTCGAAACCAGTTGATAGCGTTCATATTTCACCCGGTGGTCAAATTGCTGAACGGTGATCACTGTGTCACCAACTTTGGCAGCCGGTCTGTTATAAACGAATGTTTCTTTATACCATTTGCTGATATTTGCCTGGTACACTGAAAAGATCAAGATGACTGCAACGATGGCAACAATGCTGATCGTTCCAATGGTCAAAATCTTATTCTGTCGTCTTTCTTTCTCAATTCGGGCAAGATGTTTCTTTGACAAAGATTTCGACGACTTGGTAACAGTCGGTTTGGTGGTCGACTTCGTCGTTGACTTCTTGGTTGAAGTCGTTTTGGTTGAATCTGTTTTTGCCATAGAATCCCTCGATTACAAAAATATCGGCACATACCCTGGGTAAATGTCGAGTTTGAAATAATCATCGATTATCGGATAGCATCACTCCAGCGTTCACCGGTGAAGGGCAGCAAAGCGATGTGACGGGCACGCTTGATCGCGAGCGCCAACTTGCGTTGGTGAGTAGCGCAGGTACCAGTCTGTCGTCTTGGGCGGATTTTTCCGTCCTCAGTGACGAATCTTCGCAACACGTCGATTTGTTTGTAATCGATCGTTGAGTTTTTCTCTGCGCAAAACTGGCAGATTTTTGGACGAGCAACGTAGCGGCGGGAACCACCGGATGGACCTTGCTCGATTTCGTTTGTATTATCGTCAGACATTTCACTTACTCCAATTAAAACGTGAACTCTTCTTCAGATGAAACTTCATTTACTTGAGGAGTATCGACTGCGGCTTGCTGACCATTATCTCGCCGTTCACCCAGCATCATCATTTCGCTGGCGACGATCTCGACATTCGAGTGTTTGATCCCTTCCGCGTCTTCCCATCGTCGGGTTTGAAGACGGCCTTCAATATAAACCTGTTGACCTTTTACAAGGTACTGTTTGCATATCTCAGCCAGGTTACCCCAGGTAACAACATTGAACCATTCTGTCTCACTGTGTCTTTCACCATCTGCTGT
>CAYWCH010000252.1:0-3983 GCA_964456715.1 uncultured Anaerolinea sp.
CGAGCGAGCGCTTATCGGCGGCAAGCGGCGTGCCCAAGAGCACGATTGACAAAATTGCCTCGGGCGCTACCGATAACCCCCGCTACCGTTCGCTGCAAAAGCTGGTGGATGCGCTGGGGATTGGCATGGACGATTTTATCCGCCTTGTGGATGACAATCGCGGCTGCAAAGAGGGTAAAGAAGATGGCCAGCCACTTCATGCGGGGCAGGGATCTAAACCAGTCCATTATCGCCCTCCCGCACTGCTGCTTAAACGGTTAATCCCCTGGAACAACCAGTCCCACAGGGATTGACGATAAATCGATTTTACAACCGGACCTTCTTCTTCAATGATGCCGGGCGGGGGAGCCAAGATGGCGGTTTGCCTGCCGGGGTACCCCGGAACGACCACGTAGATGACGTTATCAGGGTCTGCCGCGATAAAACCCATGTCTTCAGCGCGTTTCTGCATGATAGAAGCTGAGGTGAGCAGTGCCAGGTCGGCTTTTCTATCCGCGATGGTGCGTTCGAGATTGGAGCGTTTGGTATCGAGGCTGAGAGCGGTCAAACCGGCTGCGGATGCCTGCCCGCTGATGGTCAGGTAAACGGCTGCGACCAAGAGGACGACAACAAGCGAAATAAAGAACAGGCCAATCAACTGGGTCTGCGATCTCCAGGGAGCCTGTTTGAACGCCTGTGAGAAGTTGAACTTTCTCCAGGAGCGTCCTTTTCTGCGTTGTCTCGGTCTCTCTTCAGTCATAATCACTCAATAAAATCACTCAATTTTTCAGCTACTCTTAATCGGGCACTGCGTGCCCGCGGATTTTGCTGGATCTCTTCCTCGTCCGCCTCGATGGGATGACGAGTAATTTCCTTGATTCGTGCTTTATGGCCACAGGTGCAAACCGGTTGATCTGGGGGGCAGATGCAATCGGTGCTTTCCCTGCGGAAATACTGCTTTACGATTCGGTCTTCCAACGAGTGGAAAGAGATCGCTGCCAAACGTCCTCCGGGTTTGAGAGCGTCGATGGCCCGGGGGAGGAATTCGGTCAGGGCGTTCAGCTCGCCATTGGTAGCGATGCGAAGAGCCTGAAATGAACGAGTGGCCGGGTGGATTTTACCACCACTTTTTCCGACCGCCTTTTTGATCACTTCCGCGAGTTCAGCAGTGGTGTGCAGCGGGCGGCGGGCGACGATCTGTCTGGCGATGCGGTAGGAAAAACGTTCCTCGCCGTAAAGCCAAAGGATGTCTGCCAGTTCGTTCTCGGGAAGTAAGTTCACCAGGGTGTCAGCGCTGGTTGGCTGGGACGGGTCAAAACGCATGTCCAATGGCCCATCTTTTTGAAAGGAGAAACCACGTTCGGGATTGTCGATTTGCATCGATGACACACCCAGGTCGATGACGATGCCATCCACGTGGTCCCAGCCCAGCGCCTGCAATGCCTGTAGGAGGAGAGTGTAAGATGAATGCACCAGGTGAACCCGGGGTGAGAATGACAACAGGCGCTGGCTTGCAATCTCCAGCGCCCGAGGATCAAGGTCGAGTCCCAGCAATTCCCCTTGCGGAGCCGATGTTTCGAGGATGCCTTTGGCATGTCCTCCGGCTCCGACTGTGGCGTCGACGTATCTTCCCGGGCTTTCAGGCCGTAAAGCAGATATGATATGATTGTAAAGAACAGAGACGTGCTGCCGAAGCTCAAGATCAGAGGTCTCAGCCATATGATTAGAAGGAAAGATCCAACGACGCAATGCGTTGGGCGTTTGCTTCGGGATCGCTGATGGTCTGTTTTTGTTCTTCCCAAAGAGCGGCAGACCAAATTTCGATATCTTCACCGATGCCGACCACGACAACATCTGATTCCATCTCAGCAAATTTTCTTAATTCCGGCGGGATGATGAATCTGCCGGCGCTGTCGAAATCGATCTTGGCTGCCGGTGAGAACACCTGACGTTTGAGCAAGCGCGAAGTAGGATCAGCCATATTCATCTTGGCAACGCGGGCGGTAAATTCAATCCAACGGGTGGAGGGCATGACCAGTAAATTTTTGTCGAAACCCTGGGTGAGGTAGGCGCCATCCACCAACAATTCACGAAGCCGCGATGGAAAAGTGATGCGGCCTTTCTCGTCAATCGTGTGGTTGTACTGACCCAGGAACATTAGTTCTACCTTTCGTATATATGCCGAACGCCGGATAGGCTCCGGCGCTCCACTTTCTCCCATTTCTTACCACTTTCTACCACTAGTATACACAAATAGTGGAACAAAATCAAGTGGTTTGCCGTCTTTGCGGTGAAGTAATTTCTACTATTTAATGGCATTACCAAGTTTGGTTGCATGGTCCGTGCAAGAAACGGATATTAAGGAGAAATAATGAGATTCAACATTACCCACAACACCGTGATTATTTTCTTGACATTAATCCTGGCTGCTTGCACGAGCGCTCCGCAGGTTATTACACAAGCTCCACCCGACATCCCCATGCTCACGGAGCCGGCGGTGACAAGCCCCTCTGCCGAAGAGCTGACGCTGGCTGATTTCAGCAATGGCGAGATCTACTGCCCGGAATCGCAGCGGACAGTTCAACTCGCTGATGGAAAATATGAAGGCGGCAGCGGAGCGGATTATTTGTACGCGCAATTATTACCGCAGGCAGCCTTTGGCGATATCAATGGGGATGGTAAAGAGGATGCTGTTCTGCTGCTGGCGGAGAACATGGGCGGCAGCGGTACTTTTGTGTCGCTGATCGCCATGGTCGCCTCCGATGACGGATTTACCCAGGCTCCGGCGTTGCCGGTGGACGACCGCCCGCTGATCAACACGCTGACACTGGATGGAAACACGATCATATTGGACGCATCCATCCATGGCGTAAACGATCTGGCTGCCAGCCCCAGCATGAAGGTGGTGGAGCAGTATCGTCTTTTGCAGGGAAAGTTGACGCTGGTGAAATTCGACTCAACCATTGCTGATAGTGTTCGAACGATTGTGATCGATGCGCCAGCCGAGGGTCAGGAGGTCAGTGGTACGGTGGTTATTAAAGGAAGCATGCCAATCGCGCCTTTCGAGAACACCTTGAAGTACACGATCTATGATGAATCGGGTGCGGTGCTTGATGAAGGTGCGTTCATGGTTACGGCTGCCGACATGGGTGCTCCGGCGACTTTCGAAAACACCCTCACGTTGCCGGCTGTCACCCCAGGTACGCATTTGCGCATCGAGCTCAAAGAAGTAAGTATGGCAAATGACAGCACTGTGTGTCTGAACTCGGTGGAAGTCGTGGTGAAGTAGAATACCAATGAAATGAAAAAGGATGGACTTCAAAAGTCCATCCTTTTTTTGACGAGTATCAGAAATCACTCAACCTTGGACGGTATTGTAATGCTTCTGCCAGATGGGGGGAAGTGATGGACTCCGAGCCGGCCAGGTCAGCGATGGTGCGGGCGAGCTTGAGAATGCGGTGATAGCCGCGGGCGGAAAGCTGCATCTGGTTCATGGCGGCGCGCATGAGGGTGCGGCAGGATTCGTCCAGTGAACAATACTGGCGCACTTCGGCGGGATGCATGTCGGCATTGCAGGCGAGCGCGGTGCCGGCAAAGCGCTGACGTTGGATCTCACGGGCGCCTTCGACGCGGCGGTTGACCTCGGCGGAGGATTCGCTTGTCCGTGAATCGCTGAGCTTCTCGTAGTCGACGCGGGGAACCTCGATGTGGATGTCGATGCGGTCCATGAGCGGGCCGGAGATGCGGCGCTGATACTTGATGACCGTGCCGGGCGAGCAGGTGCAGGGGTGAGTGGAATCGCCGTAGTACCCGCACGGGCAGGGGTTCATGGCGGCGACGAGTTGGAAATTGGCCGGGAAGGTGAGCGATCCCTGGGCGCGGCTGATGGTGACCACCTTATCCTCCAGCGGTTGGCGCAGTACCTCAAGGGCGCGCGAATTGAACTCGGGGAGCTCATCCAGGAACAGTACGCCGCGGTGAGCCAGCGAGATCTCGCCCGGGTG
>CAYWCH010000253.1:0-3980 GCA_964456715.1 uncultured Anaerolinea sp.
GGGTCCTTTTCCCGATTCAGGCATCAACAAGCTTCGAGAAACTAGGAAAGGTTTTGACAGTTCGCCAGAGGGGCGCGGTATCCGCCTAGTTCCGTTTTCTCCGTAGTTTATCGAAGTACGCCGAAGGGTTGAGGACTCTTTCCTTTCGGGTATTCACGATGGCGGTCTTGCGCAAGCCCCCCTCGATATCCTCGTACTTCAATCCAGGATCGATCTGCCAGGCAAGCGCCGCCAAGCCTTACCTTGACGATCTTGCCGTCGTAACTCACCAGTTCCACCGAGCCACCATGGTAGGTGGTGATATACGCGTTCAACTGCTCGATCAGCCCTTTCATTTGTTCAGTTTCCGAGAAGGAGGGTACCGGGTCTGACATCTGCGGCTCCTTGAATTTATTGATAATCGCTCAGGTTCATTCCCTGGCTGAGCACATTCACGACAGAGGCATGAGTGACTTCCACGCGTTTGGCAATCGCCAATGCCAGCCTGTCTAATATTACCACACCAGTTTTGGGATATTTCAGACAAAGATCCTTGAGCTGTGAACCCACGAGACAATAGGTTTTGCAGTCCATATTGGTGCACGCAGACGATGTATAGATATCATGCCCCAGGGTGGATGACCAGCCAAAAACGCCCCCGCTGGTGAGGGTGGCCACCAGTAATTCTTTGCCATCATCCGGCTGAAAGATAATGTCCACCATCCCCGACTCAAGCACGTAAAGTTTGTCTGCCGGGCTGCCCTGGCGGAAGATCGTTTCACCGGCGCTAAATCTCCGGATGGAAATGAGCGGCAGCAACAGATCCTGCTGTTCCTTTTCCAGATCCTTGAAGATCGATAAACGAAAAATGTTGCGTCTGCGCATTCTAACGATATTACATATTAGGCAACTCTGAATATAGTGGCAAACGTCCCGTTCCCTTCGACAAAGCTCACAGCCACCTTGTTACACAGAATGAGGAAATATATGTCACTCCGTGCAATATAATGCATCCAATTCACTGACAAGGAGATTCAAACATGGAAATGCTCATCGATTTTCCGGGCGGTGCCAGAGTGGACGCCCATATTGGACTATTTACGGTAAAGACAGATCAATCCATCCAGGGCGGTGGTGAGGATTCAGCACCTACGCCGTTTGCGGTGTTTTTGGCATCCATCGGCACCTGTGCCGGTATCTATGTGCTCGGTTTCTGTAAATCGCGCAACCTGCCCACCGAGGGGATCCGCATTTTACAGAAAGTGAATTACCAACCCACAGGAATGGTTGGCTCGATCGATCTTGAGATCCAGGTGCCGCCTGATTTCCCGGAAAAATATTGCGAGGCACTCGTCCGATCAGCCGACCAGTGTAAGGTCAAACAGCATTTCGAACACCCCCCTGTTTTCAACGTGTATACAAAGGTTGCGTAGTTTTTACTGCATTAACAAATCCCACAAATACTCTATTTTCAGTAAGGGCAATTCATGAATTGCCCTTACCATTATTTCGGCAGGAAGGCGGTCTTGCCGTTGTGTGGATCTTTTAGTTGTACCATGGGAACGTTATAGACCTTGCTCAAAACCTCAGGCCGAAGCACTTCCTCCGGTCTGCCGAAGTGGGTGATCTTGCCGCGGACCAATAGGGCAACCTTGTCTGCGCAGGTGTAAGCCAGGTTGAGATCATGAAGAGCAACCAGCACAGCACGGGGAGTATTCACGGGGTCGAACGGATGAGCCAGCGCGTGGATGTGTTTCATCAATCCATACTGGAATTGCAGATCGAGATGGGTGGTGGGTTCGTCCATCAGCAGTACCGGGGTCTGCTGCACCAGGGCGCGCGCCAGCAGCAGCCGTTGCTGCTCACCGCCGGAGAGTTCGTTGGCCAGGGAATCAGCAAAGCCGGCTGTATCCGTCTGCTGCATGGCCTCATCGATCAACGCGTTATCGCTCTGTGAGAGCTGGCCGAGCCAGTTCAGATGGGGAGTGCGGCCAAGGGCAACAACTTCGCGGGCGTAAAATGCGGATGGCAGGTTGCGTGCCTGCGGAACCACGGCGATCAGCCGGGCGCGGTCCTGGTCGGGGATCTGGCCGATGTCCCTGCCGTCCACGCGGATGCTGCCGGAATGCAACGGCAACACCCCGCTTAACGCGCGGATGAGTGTTGACTTCCCCGAACCGTTCGGACCGATCACAGCCAGCAGCTCACCCGGCTGTAGGTCGAAACTCACCCCATGCAGCACGGTGCGGTTGTTATATCCTGTTTCAATACTATCAACACATAACATACGTCACCAGTAATTCTGCGATTTCGAACGCTGCAGGATCCACAGGAAGAACGGCGCCCCGATCAGCGAAGTGATGATGCCGACCGGGATCTCCTGCGGAGCCATGGCCGTGCGGGCGATGACGTCGGTCACAAGGAGCAGCCCGGCACCGCCCAAAAAAGACAGTGGAATGAGTTTGCGGTAATCCCCGCTCCAGATCATTCGTACCAGGTGGGGGATCACCAAACCGACGAAGCCGATGATACCGGCATAAGCCACCGCAGCAGCGGTCATCATCGTGGCAGCGATGATTGTAAGAACCCGGACTCGGGAGGTGGGTACTCCAAGTTGCTTCGCCTGTTCGTCACCGAACTGAAGCACATTCAACGGGTGCCCAACAGCCAGCAGCGTGATCCCACCCAAAATCACGTAGGGTAGAACCGCGAGTACTGGCGACCATCCGCTCATGGTGGACCCGCCAAGCAGCCAGACCAGAGCGCGGCGCAATTCCCCGCTGGCGTTGATCATCAGCATGGAAGAGAGCGCGGTGCAGAAGGAACTGACAACCACACCTGCCAGGATCAGGTTGGTCGTGGGGACAGTTTTACCCACCCTGGCTAACAGTGCTGCGATCAATACTGCGGATATCCCCCCGAGCAGCGCGGCCAGCGGAATTGCCAGGAAACCGAGAGTGGAGTATGGCCATTGGATGGTCATGGCTGCTACCGCCCCCAGGCCGGCACCCGAGGCCACGCCGATCAGGTAGGGGTCAGCCAGCGGATTGCGAAACAGACCCTGATAAGCCGCTCCACTCCCAGCCAGCGAAGCCCCGACCAGTATTAAAAGAATCAATCGGGGCAGGCGTAGATCGAACAAAATGGTAGCGTACACACCGTTCGGATCAAGCGGTGACGTTGTCCCTTTGATCGCGTTGGTGACAACATCAATCATCGTGCGCAGCGATATGGTGGTGCTTCCCACCAACAGGCTCAAGCCTGCGGCCAGGAGGACGAAAATGCCACTTAAAACGAACGGATTGATCTTTTTCATTGTATCAGTGGTTAGTTGAACAATTCCGGGTGGATCAGCTTGGCCAATTCCTCCAGACCATCCACCAGGCGCGGACCGGCCAGGGAAACCAGGTCATCATTGAACGCGAAGACCTGACCATCAGTGACGGCTTTCATATTTTCCCATCCGGCACGGGCAGCCACCTGGTCGGGGGTCATGCCGTAGGCGGAATCACCTAGGATGATGATATCGGGATTCTGGATGAGTAGGTCTTCCACGCTGATCTGCGCCCAGCTTCCGCTCAAGGCAGAACCAACATTCTTACCGCCAGCTTCGGTGATGAGCATATCAACCGCGTTATCGAGGATATGTTGACCATCCCTTCAACCCACCTCGTAGTGATGTCGTACAGCGATCCATTGGGGCGGATCATGCGGACGTATGAACGGCTGGGGAGACATGCTCAAATTTCGCTGCTTATTGGGAACCATTTGGGAGATTTTCAAACTCTTGTGGACAACTATCTCCCTAAACCAGCGATTGACCGAACCACATTCCGCATGGCCGAGCTTCTGAAGTCGCGTTGGGGCACAAGCCGAAGTCAGCCATCAGATGAAACCAAGCCTCAAGCGGGGGAAGAAGGAGGCGAGCAATGACGCAATCGCCATTCCATCACGCCGAAAGCCTACGCATCGGCACAGTGGATTTTGTTTCTCCCGACGAA
>CAYWCH010000254.1:0-3962 GCA_964456715.1 uncultured Anaerolinea sp.
TCCAGACGCGGGTGTCGGAGCTGACCACACCGGAATAGACCTTGAAGTAGGTCTGCCTTCCAACAAAAGGATCAGCAGTGGTTTTCCAAACATAGATGGCGAGAGGGCCGGAATCGTCAGCGGCAAGTTTCTCTTCAGCGGATTTGCCCTGAGCCACAACCGCGGGAATGTCCTTGGGGGAGGGCATGAGATCGATGACTGCATCGAGGAAGCGGCTAACGCCGATCTCAGTGGAGCCGGCAGCCACCAGAACCGGAATAAAACCACCGGAACGAACAACATTGGTCAGGCCTTGCAGCACTTCGGCTTCGCTCAGTTCGCCGGATTCGAGGTATTTCTCGAGCAGGGAGTCGTCGCCTTCTGCAGCTGCTTCGACCAATTTGGCACGAGCTTCGTCTGCGGCGGCTTTGAACTCGGCAGGGATTTCGACAGCGCCGGCTTTTCCATTGCCCTTGTAGGCTTTCATGGTGATCAGATCGATCACACCCTGGAAAGCTTGTTTTTCTCCCCAAGGTAATTGGATGGGAATGAGGCGGATTTCAGAGAATTCTGCCACCGATGCCAGCGCTTTCTGGAAGTTGGCATTCTCACGATCCATCTTGTTAATGAGAAGGAACCGGGGCAGGTTGAATTTGGTGCAATACGACCAGGCCAGTTCAGCGCCGACTTCCAAACCGTTAACAGCGTCTACCAGTACAACAGCGCCATCGGCGACACGGAGGGCGGAGATAACCTCACCGACGAAATCGGTGTAGCCCGGGGTATCCAGGATATTAATCTTGGTATCACGGTATTCCACAGGAATGACCGAGGTGTAAAGTGAAATTGTTCTGCGCACTTCTTCATCATCAAAATCGGAAGTGGTGGTGCCGTCTTCGATCTTTCCCATACGAGTGGTGGCTCCGGTGAAATGGAGTATCGCCTCGCTGAGAATCGTTTTCCCCGCGCTGGAATGTGAAACCAACGCGACATTGCGAATCTTTTCAGTCGAGTACTCTTTCATGAAAAAGGCCCTTCTCTACACTTGAGATGATTTCAACCTTGCAATTTTAAGGTATACCGGCCTTTCTGTCAAAGAAAAAATTAATAAACCGCCAATAAATGCAAAAAAACACTTGTTTTTCAGATGTACAATGAGATTTGGGAACAAGTGCAATGAAGATTCCGTCTATTATTATGAAGATAGGTCTCTGGTTGATTGTTTTGCTGGGTTTGCTACAGATCACACCAGCCAAACTATCTGCCTGGCGATTTGACGGAGAGGGTTTGGTTCGATCGGATATTGCGTATGCTGCCCCTGAGCAAAGTCTCCTGGTTCCTTCCGCAAAGGCCGATCTGGATGATGACGGTCTCCATGAATGCGTCACGCTTGCATCAGGGAACGTCACGATCAGCGATTGCCGTAATCGGGTCCTCTGGCAAAGCCCAGGCGATTGGCAGGTGAGGCAGGCGTTCGTCAGTGATCTGAACCGGGATGGAGAACCCGAAGTCACGCTGCTAGTCTGGAGACCATTTATGCCATGGCCGGTAGATAATTTTCTGCCATTCGGCGGAAGAATCAGGGATTTTCACGATCGGCAGGGGTTAAGTTGTCATGTGACTCTTATCGGATGGAACGGTAAAGAGTATGTGGAAAAATGGGCCGGATCAGCGTTGGTCCGACCGGTGGAGCAACTCTCGGCGGTTGATCTGGACGGCGATGGTGCGCAGGAACTGGTTGGGTTGGAAGGACAGTATGACGCGCCGTATCCGGGCGGAACATTGACGGTGTGGCGCTGGCGTGGATTTGGATTTGTTTTGGTGGATGAGACTGAGAATTGGTTCAGATCGATCAGGGTTTTGCATGATACGGCGAGTTATTGGGTGATTGCCCAATGAATGGAGGAGAAATGAAAAACAAGCAGGTGTTTGTCGTATTTTCAATTGTGTGTGTGTTATCCATGCTTCTGGCGTCGTGTAATTTTCCATTGAGCACCCAGACAGGGACGACCGCAATGACTTCCACGAGCGCTCCTGTGGTTATCCCCACGGATGTCTATGCAGAGGCTTTCGCGGCTTACCAGGAACCTGCGGTAACCCTGCCGGACGAATTCGTTGGCGGCTACAGTTTGCCGCTCGACCTGGGACAGGTCAATAATATTTCAGAATTTCCATTCACCGATACGCAATTGGCTGCTTTGGAGCAAAATGGTTTCTTTGTCGCGCCGCCTGCTACGGATCCAAGTTTCATGTACACCGAGTTTTACCAGGCTTATGAATCACTCCGTTACGGCCAGACGCCATTGTTTGTGACCACAGACTCAATTCTTCATGTATACCATTTGGTATTCGACAAAATGCTGCGAGATCTGGAAACCACTTACTTTATTCCCGCGTTGAAAGAATTCACCATCACCATGGTAGACGCTACCGCACAGCAATACCAGGCATTAATGGGGACCGATTTGGAGGACGCAGCGTTGCGCAACGTGGCTTTCTTCTCAATCGCTGCTTCCTTGCAGGGATTGGATTTCACAGCCGTCCCCGCGGCTCAAGAATTCGTGGATGCTGAACTCGCGTTGATCAATGCCCATGTGGGGACCAATGCCTCACCGTTGTGGCTGCGCGATGACCAGGCTCAGGACCTGCAGTTGGTCGAAGATTACTCCCAGTATATTCCCCGCGGGCACTACACCCGCAGCACCAATTTGCAGAATTATTTCAAAGCCATGATGTGGTACGGCCGGTTAACCTTCCGCCTCAAGGATCAATTTGAAACCCAACGAGCCCTGCTGGTGACCCAGGCAATCCGTACGGCTTCAAGCGCCGGTGGGAATTCAGCACTTTCACTCTGGCAATTGATCTATGATCCTACTGTCTTCATTGTGGGCAAGGCAGATGACCTCGGTATTTATGAATACGGAAAAATTTCTGACGCTGTTTTTGGCGCCAACGCGGATCCGGCAGTATTTGCTGACCAAACAAAATTGGAGCAATTCATCGCCCAAGCCAGGAACCTGCCTGCTCCGCAGGTCAATTCCATGTGGGTGTGGATCTGGCAGGACCGGGATGATGTCACCCAGGGATTCCGTGTCATGGGGCAGCGTTTCACCCTGGATGAGTATGTGTTCGGCCAGGTGATGTGGCGTAATGTGGGCACCCTTGATAAACCACGGGATCTGCCCAAGGCTCTGGATTTCTTTGCCTCGATGGGCTCCGCGGAAGCTCTCGATATTCTGCACGATATGGGTGAATCGGATTACTTGAATTACGATTCGCAAATGACAAAGGTGACCCAGGAAGTCTCGGAATTGCAGATCGATTCGTGGACACAGAACCTTTACTGGACGTGGTTGTATTCGCTGCAGCCGTTGATCGCAGAGAAAGGCAAACAGTATCCATCCTTCATGCAAACCGACGCCTGGACTCGAAAAGAGTTAGCCACCGCGTTGGGGAGCTGGACAGAGTTGAAGCACGACACCATCCTTTATTCCAAGCAGGTCATGGCTGAAATGGGTGGGGGTGGCGACGAAGAACCGCCACACGGATACGTTGAACCGAATCCCGAGGCTTATGCCCGGCTCCTTGCCCTGGCGCAAATGACCCACGCCGGCCTTGAATCGCGCGGCCTTCTGGACGCGACCACGCGCGCGAATCTTGAAAACCTCATCGACCAGTTGCTCTTCCTGCTGGATATCTCCCAGAGAGAACTGAACGGAGGCGTGATCACCGATGATGACTATTGGCGTCTTACCTACTACGGCGGCTGGCTTGAAACCATGACCATCGCCGCGGCGGACCCCGCCGAAGACATCGAGTACCGTGGATATCTCGAAGACCAAAAATCCGCCCTCGTCGCGGATGTGGCCTCGGGATATGGCTCATCTCTTGAAGAAGGGGTGGGCTATCCCACGGAGATCTTCGTCGTTTCTCCTGAATCCCCCTGGCACATCACTGTTGGCGCGGTTTACACCTACTATGAA
>CAYWCH010000255.1:0-3958 GCA_964456715.1 uncultured Anaerolinea sp.
TGAAAACCCTACCGGAGATTAAGGTAATATTTGCCGGAAGAGGTAAGCTTCTGGAAAAAATGAAAAAATACTCTCAGCAGTTAGGCGTTGCTTCCAGGATCGACTTCCTTGGTTTCAGGGATGATATTGATAAACTTCTTGCCATCTCTGATATCGGGATCTCATCAAGCAGGCAGGAGGGCCTTGGAATCAATATAGCAGAAGCAATGTATATGGGACTGCCAATAGTGGCAACTGACACCCGGGGTCATCGTGAGATGGTTATACATGGTGAGAATGGATTTTTATTTGAATTAAACAACACCAAACAGTTTATGAAATTCATATCTGCGATTGCATCTGATAAGAAACTCAGAGATTCTTTCGGGAAGCGTTCAACAGAGTTAGTGGAAAAATTCTCATTGTCAAATTCAATTGAGGCTATGGCCAGAATATATAAGAGTTATGACTGTTGACCATTTGTTTATACACAGCCACTGAATTATCCTGATGTTATTGAGCAATATTTCCATCCTCCTGTTTAATGCCTCGCCAGAATTCTTGTGAAGACCTTTCCCGGAAAGAAGTTATCGTATTACGTATATATTCATAATTGAAATCAGAACAGATTTGAAATTTAAACATGTATAGAAAATATATAAAGCGCCTGTTAGATCTTTTACATGCGATTTTTCTGTTTCTGGTTTTATCCCCGATAACAATTCTTGTAATTCTTGCACTTTCCGTGACCCGTAAGCATCAGTTATTTTTTATTCAAGACCGTCCTGGAAAGGATGGGAAACTATTCAAAATACTGAAATTCAAAACAATGAATAATAATACTGATGAATATGGAAGGTTGCTGCCAGACAAAGACAGACTTACTCCGCTAGGAAGATTTTTACGAAGGACCTCCTTGGATGAAATCCCCCAACTATTAAATGTTATAAAGGGGGAGATGAGTCTTGTCGGCCCCCGTCCGCTATTACCAGAATATTTACAATTCTATAGCAATCATCAGGCACGAAGGCATGAGGTCAGACCTGGTATTACAGGCTGGGCGCAGGTCAATGGGCGTAATGAGGTTTCATGGCCAAAAAAATTTGATATGGATGTCTGGTATGTTGATAATCTTTCATTCTGGCTTGATGTTAAAATCTTATTTCATACTATTTTTAAAGTAATGAAGCGCGAAGGAATTAGTTCATCAACATCTGCCACTATGGAGCGCTTCTCCGGAAACACGGTGACATGATGGTTTGTAAAAGATGATTGTGAATAACCTTACAATTATTATACTTCTGCGTGGTGTTAAATCTTAAATAATTCGATTTATGGAAGAAAAGTTTATTAATGCATTGGCTGAGGCACTTGAAATGGAGGCATCAAAGATCCATCCTGATGACAAATTCAGGGATTATGAGCAATATAGCTCACTTACAGAGCTGTCTGTACTGGCAATTCTTGATTCCGAATTCGGAGTTGAGATTGAAATGGCGGAATTTAATAAATACCAAACTGTCAATGATTTGATCAGGTTAGTTACAAAAGATACTTAGTAGTTTTAAAATGGCAATTCTCTCTTATGAAGGTGTCGGTATTAGCGGAATAGCTGGTGCTGTCCCTGGAAATGTGATAGACAATCTGAAACATGACTCCTATTTCAGCCAGGATGATGCAAAGAGCATCATTGACAAGATTGGCGTAAAGGAGCGTCGCTTCGCTGATGAAAAAACCTGCTCTTCTGATTTGTGCTATGCCGCTGCGGAACAGCTTTTAACCGAATTGGCTATAGATAGGTCAGAGATTGATCTGCTGATTTTTATATCGCAAACTCCTGACTATCGGATGCCAGCAACTTCTGTGATTTTGCAAGATCGGTTAAAATTGCCGGTCAGTACTATTTCTTTCGATATAAGCCTTGGGTGCTCGGCTTTTCTTTACGGACTTACAGTTGCTTATTCAATGATTACTGCCGGTGGAATAAGAAAAGCACTGATTTTGGATGGGGAAACCAGATCCAAGGTATACTCACTGAAGGACAGAAAAACAGGTTTCCTGTTTGGGGATGCTGGAATAGCAGCGCTCATAGAACGGAATGAGCATTTTGGTAAGAGCTGGTTCTCTCTGAACTCTGATGGGTCCCGAGAATCACTTATTAAAATCCCTGCCGGAGGTTACAGGAAGATGAGTTCTGTTGAAACTGTTCAGGAAAGAGTGGTTGATGAATATGGAAATATTCGATCTGAAGAGCAAGGCTATATGAATGGGGCTGATGTGTTTAATTTCGTTGTCAGAGAGGTACCAAAGGATTTTAACAGATTATTGGAGCATTCTGGAATTACGCAAGAATCGATTGATTACTTCATTTTTCATCAGGCTAACAGTTACATAAATGGGTTCCTGGCAAAAAAATTAAAACTTCCCGAAGAAAAAATACCATCTACTATAGAAAAGTACGGCAATACATCCTCGGTCTCAATTCCGCTCACAATTGTTTCCGAGCTGAAGGAGAAGCTTACCGGGGATAACAGGCTTTTATTAAGTGGATTTGGTGTTGGCCTCACCTGGGGTACTGCAATTCTGAAAGTCCATAATTGCCGGATAGGCGATATAGTTGAAGTCTGAGAAGATTTCAACAGAAGACATGTCCTTTAAGATGTATTAATTAGCTAGTTGAATCTTATGAGTATCGCCAATACATTTTACCTTAGGGATAAGAAGATCATCATAACCGGAGCTTCTTCAGGGATTGGCAGACAATGTGCAGTTTCCTGCAGTAAAATGGGAGCTACTACTGTTCTTTTGGGTAGAGATCAAGCCAGGCTGAACGAGACTTTGGAGATGCTCGAAGATCCGACGAAAAGCCTGGTGTATTCTGTTGATTTATTGGAGTACCACGAAGTGGCAAAAATAATCCTTGAAGTTGTTGCACGTCTGGGAAGCATTGATGGACTTATTAATTGTGCAGGTATTTCCACAACTCTACCAATAAATGTAATATCAGATGATAAGTTGGAGCATTATTTGAAGAATAATGTTATCGGGCCAATGAATCTTACACGACACATTATCCGATCGGGCCGTATATCCGATGATGGAGCCAGTATTATTTTTATTAGTTCTGTGATGGGGATTGTGGGTGAAAAAGGCAAAACATTGTATTCAATCACCAAAGGTGCATTGATCGCGGCTGTACGATCTATGGCCGTTGAACTTGCGTCAAAGAAGATTAGAGTAAACGCCGTTTCTCCAGGTGTTGTAATGTCTCCCATGTCAAAGAGGGCTGTATATAGTGCTGATGAAGAATCATGGAATAGAATTACCGAGCTGCACCCCTTGGGCCTTGGTAATCCTGAAGATGTAGCCAATGCTTGTGTTTTTTTGATTTCGGATGCTTCGAGGTGGATTACAGGAACCAATTTAGTTGTTGATGGCGGATATACTGCTCGTTAACCAGTTTATTATCAATACCTCAAAAGATCAAATGACAGATACAATAATCATAGGTGCCGGAGGGCATTCTGCAGAAATTGATGATTACATTAAACGGAACCAGGAACTTACAGGCATAAAGCAATATAATGTAGTAGGATTCCTAGATGATAATTCTGATAATTATAACAGGTATAGGTTTTCTGCTCCACTTCTGGGTACAGTAAAAGATCATAAGGTAAACCAAAATGTGAATTATATTATTGGAATAGCAGGTATTAAATATCGTCGCACTATTGTAGAGAAATTCCAAGCAATGGGAGGCAAATTTGCGACTTTAATTCACTGGACTGCCTATATATCTGACTCAGGATATATTGGTGAGGGTTCAGTTATTGGCCCGAATGCCAGTATCGGTCCGAATGTAATAGTTGGAAATTTTGCTCTGATAAATGCCAGATGCAGCCTTGGTCATGATACTGTTGTTGGTGCGTTCAGTATCCTCAGTCCTAATGTTTGCCTTTCAGGATTTACCTCTGTGGGA
>CAYWCH010000256.1:0-3957 GCA_964456715.1 uncultured Anaerolinea sp.
AGCCTCAACGTTCATTATGGTAACCACGGCATTTGAATAAATGATAATCCCATCCCCGCCATTACTGTTAGACTCGTTATTAACGGTCGGCGAATTTTTATTTATCGTCATATTTACCGGGCTGTTACCATAAGAATTATCTATATAAAGGCCAAAATTATTATTGCTGTTTGTCGTCACATTGCTCAAATTCACAGTACCTTTTGCTAAAATCTCAATACCATAATTATTTTCACTTGAATTGATTAAAATCAGGTTTACAGGCGAAGCAGCGGTTGAGAATGCAGTAATGATTATTAATCCTGCACCATCTCCATCTGTCAAACCCCCTACCTCATTTTGTTCTGCGGAAACACTGTTTAAAGTAACAGGTCCCCTTGAAACAATGAATATTCCTCCGTCTTTATTCGCATCTACATTGGAATTGCTGATTGTTATTAAACCTTTAGTATTATTGACACAATATCCTTCAAAACTCCAATGTCTACAGGTCTCTACATACATGCCATATGATCCATTGCCTTCCACAGACTATTCAGAACCGGTAAAAGACGTGTATGCAAACAGATCTATGCCATGTTGGGAATTTCCATTTGCCTCAATATTGACTAGTACAATGACAACTCCGTCAACTTGCAATCCATCACCCACAGCGGAGTTTCCAGGAACAACAGAGCCGACAATTAAGAAAGTGTTATCATTAAATTCGCTGTTTTGTATGGTAATGATTCCCTTAGCTTTTTGAATGTCAGGGAATCCAATATTCGCTCCAAAGCCATAGTTCCCGCTTGCGGTAACCCCATCAACAGTTATTGAAG
Source organism: uncultured Anaerolinea sp. (assembly GCA_964456715.1). Classification (GTDB taxonomy): domain Bacteria; phylum Chloroflexota; class Anaerolineae; order Anaerolineales; family Anaerolineaceae; genus UBA6107. The sequence continues at coordinate 819 of CAYWCH010000256.1, forward strand.
AGCCAGTTGAGGAATGAAGAGTAAGCCCACCTGAATACCAGTCGTACCATTCTATTGCTGCTGAGACTAAATAATTATTTCCATTGTTTGTAAAAACACTATTGACCACAGTAATCGAACCACTTGCTGATATTCCACATCCTAAATAACCACTACCACTGGCATCTACATTATCTAGGTATACATCCCCTTCTGTCTTTATTTTTATACCGATTCCGTTGCGACCTGACTCAGTGGCAACCACATTTGAAATTACGATCGTTCCGCTAATATTCTCGGTAGCATCAATGGCTTTCGCCTTATTATCTGAAGTGTTTGTTACTGTTAAATTGCTTATAGAAAACCCGTTTTCGATATTTTGCAATGTGATTGATCCATTAATGAGCACATCAGCCGGCGTGGCGCCGTTGCCAACGATCCCATTTAACCCACTGACGCCGTTCTTCGCGCCATCCACGATCACTTCTTCGGTATAGGTGCCCGCCTCAATGTACAGCTTGCCATCCGTGGGAGCCAGGTTGTTCGTTTCCATGTAATCAATCGCAGCCTGGATCGGTGTGGCCGATTCGGTGCAGTTTTCAAGACCGGTGCAATCCGCAGCAAAGCGATAGGTAACGCCATCCACGATGAAATACGGATCGCCGTTCGCGATCAATTCACTGGTTTCTTCGGTGGCCAGAACCAACTCTTCTCCGGAGCCATCCACCAGTTGAATGTCGTTTTCCGCCAATTCGTCCAAGGCTTCTGCCGTTGCATCTTCGGCAGCAGGGTCTTCAGTGGCCATGACCGTCTCTGTTGACAAAGGGTCTTCCGTGGCCTCTGAAGTTTCTATCATCACCGGTTCTTCGGTTTCAGTGGGTTCAACTGTCGGTGTTTCCGAGATCTGCGCGGGGTCTGTCACGTCTTCTGTGCCAATCTCTTCGAGGGTGGCTTCCGGCGTAGGCGTCCCGGTTGCTTCAGGAGTTGCGGTGAGAACCGGGGTTTCTGTTGCTTCGACCGATTCCTCTGTGCCCACAATTTCGGTCCCGGTTGGATCGGTGGGCGAAACGCTTTCTGCGTGAACCGGGCTCACAAAGACAAAAGAAACCGCCAATGCCAATATGAGTGCCAGGATAATGGAAACCTTTTTTATGGACGTGAACATAGTGATACCCTCCCTTGTTGATTTGTGACGATCGATGGTTGAGTTCAATTGCCCTGGGTAATTATTCCCCCATAATTGTTGTAAGAAGTTTCTGAGAATTAAATTATATCGCAGTTCATTCGGATTTTGGGGATCTGTTGTGGATGCAATTCAAAAAAGCGGAAAAACTATACTCCCGGGCTAGTTTGATATTTGAATGGAATCTGATTTCAATAACTGTTTTGCCTTCATTATCATCCAATCCTTCGCTTCGATCATGGAAAAGCTTTCTTTTTGATTCTGAAATTTTTGTGGTAATTTCGCGTGGACTTCCAGAGCCAGTTCGCGGGCGGTTTGTTCAGCACCCTCGAACTTCAGGATCATGTCGATCACCTGACTCACCTTGTCATACTGATGGAGCGTTATCAAAATATCTGATCCGGTGATCAACGAACGGATCATGAATGCGTAATCACCCAGTTCGTAAGATTTATCAAGAGAGATGATGAGATTCTCCAATGATTCTTTCTTTCTTCCGAGCTGGAATAGGGAACGGATCAAATTCAACCTGGCGCTTATTTCAGCCCACTGTGACTCGATTTCCAGTGCTTTCTGTAATGCCCGGAAATTTAACTCTGTTCCTTTCTGATAATCAGCCTGTAAAATTGCCACCTCGCCGAGATTTGACAGCGCGACAGACTCGCCTTCGTGATCATAAATCTGTTTGCAGAGCTCGATGCTGGAATTGAAAGCCTGCTGCGCTTTTTGATATGACTTTGTTTCCATGAACGTGACCCCCAAATTGTTCTCGATCAAGGCTTCTCGATATTTATTTCCCATTTCACGGGTGATCAGCAAGGAAGAGTGATAATACTCCTGGGCTTTTGTGAAATCACCCTGATAACAAGCAATATCCGCCATCAAGTTGTTCACCAGCAAAAGACTTTTCCAATTGGCATTCCTGTTACATATCTCCATGCTCTCTTCAAGGTGTACCCTGGCCTGATCCAGTTCCCCAAGATCGATTTCAGCATATCCCATATGATATAAAGCTTTGGTAATCGAATCAGGATTGTTAATTTTCCGCGCAAAACTCAGAGACTCCAATGCGTATGACCTGGCGATTGATTTTGTTGAAAACACAGCCGCAAAACTTGAAAGACCGGTATTACAAAAAGCGGCCTCTGCCAGATCTTGATTCCTTTGGGCATAATCAAGGCAGTCTTTTAGGTTTTTCTCTACGTTCTCAGAATCATTGGTGTGGACCTGTAAAATCGCTTTTCGTGCCAGCCCGACCTGCTTTGCCTTTTCCATTCCTCCGTAAATTGCGATGGTTTCAAGGGTTTGGTCAAAAAAATCGATTCCCTCGATGAATAACCCACGATACTCAAAATAGTCAAAAATGACTCTGAAAATGGACACCACTTTTTGCTCGGCTGAGTTTTCTATAAAGTATCTGGATGATTCCAAAATATCAGGAAGCATCAGGCTGATGTATTTGAGTTCTTTCAACATCCTTTCCATGGACAAGCCCGCCAAACCAGTGCTCAGCCTTTTAAAGATCCACTCAGAATAGACTGACTTTCTTGCCTGAATCTCCCCGGCGGCCGCGTCATCCTGTTCCTGGACAAAGAGCCTCACCAGCCGGTGGAAACGGCAATATCCCGGAGAGGTCCTGAAAAGGAATGATTTCTCCACTAATTGATCCAAATTACTCGGGGTGGAGAAATTCGTTCCAAATGCATCCTCCTCGGAGAATTCATTTGTGAAGATTGCCAGATTACATAACGCTTTTTTTTCTTCTCTTGATAATCTTTCCCAGCCAACCATCAGCGCAGCTGAAATACTGCGGTGACGTTCTGGCAGATTCACTGCCTGAGATTGAAGAATGGATAAGTTTCTGGTCATCTCGCCCAAGAGCCGTTCCAGAGACATGCTCATTGCCTGACTCGCAGCGAGATTAATGGAAAGAGGAAATCCTTCCACCTGAATGCAGATCTTCTCGATCAACTCAAC
>CAYWCH010000257.1:0-3950 GCA_964456715.1 uncultured Anaerolinea sp.
GACAATCTCGGCGTTGCAGCCATCCCGCAGGTTTCTGCCACTGGTTTGTATCCCGCTCCCTATACCTCCGGTGTGTTCTTCATGGTCCCGAAGGACCTTGCGGGTGACAAACTCACAGTCGTTATCGACTTCATGAATTTCGCCACCAACAAGGACAACCAGCTTGACATGGTCAGCAAACTGACCCGTCTGCCGGCCCTGACCGAAGCCCTCTCTGACAAACTGATCACCGACGATCCAATCCTGTCCGGTTCAGCTGCTCAGATGTCTTACGGTACCCCGATGCCCACAGTGACCGAAATGCGCTGTGTCTGGGATGCCATCAAACCTGAAATGATCGCAGTTTATGGCGATACTGAAGATGCAGCCACCGCTGCCGCCAATGCACAGGCTGCAGCCGAAGCATGCATAGCAACCTTGGAGTAATTTCAAAAAGCACGTAAAAAGGGAAGCATTTCCCTGTTCGTCAATAGGCCGGGCTAGATTTTCGGCCCGGCCTATTTTCAAGAAGATTCACCTGGAGGAAGCTCATGATCACATGGGAAGTGATATTGAATAGCCTCGGCGAAGTGGGAATAACTGTCCTATACATCCTGCTTGGGACGATAATCTTAGAGGTACTCCTTTACTTGATCTTGATGAAACTTCTCAAGTATAAATATGCGCTTCCTTTCATGTTGGTAGCGCCGGCAGTTGTTGGCCTTGTCGCTCTGGTAGTTTATCCCTTGATTTGGGAATTTCGTCTTTCAATGACTAACATGGCGTTGAAGACGTTCAAAGATCCATCATTCATCTGGTTCAAAAATTATTTACGTGTCTTTACCGAACCAGTCTTAAAGCAGAAAATGTTCTTCCCGTTGCTTGGACAAACCGTTTTATGGACTTTTGTTAACGTGTTTTTCCATGTGGCGGGAGGTTTAGGACTTGCACTGTTGCTTAACCGCCCCATGAAGGGGAAGGGGATCTATCGAACCTTGTTGATCCTGCCTTGGGCTGTACCGCAGGTTATTGCTGTTCTGGCCTGGAGAGGCGAATTCAATTTTGAATATGGCTATTTCAACATCCTCTTGAAAGCTATTGGATTGCAGCCTGTCCAATGGTTATCCAGCCCCATACCCAATTTTGCGGCGATGTGTATGACGAATATTTGGCTGGGAATCCCATTCATGATGGTCATTTTGTTGGGTGGTTTGCAGAGTATTTCTGGTGAATACTACGAAGCAGCAGATATGGATGGCGCCACCAACTGGCAAAAATTCAACAATATCACCTTACCTCTGCTTAAACCCGTCATGACCCCTGCCATCCTGTTGGGAACATTCTGGACTTTCAACAACTTTAACGTTCCATTCTTCATCAACCAGAATGAGTTGGAATCCTCCGATATTTTGGTTACGGGTTTATTCAGAGCAGCCTTCCAATACAGCCGGTACGGTTTCTCAGCAGCGTTTGCATTCATCATTTTTGCCCTGCTTTTGATCTATGCCATCTTCTACCTGAAATACACCGGCAGCCTGAAAGGAGTATATGAATCATGAGCACAAACAGCGTAACGATCGATAAAGAACCAAAACGCAGAAAACGCTCGTTTTTCTATGGTGGGCGTGAAGATTCTCCTTTCAAGAGGATTTTTATTCATCTGACCCTGATCCTGTGCTGCTTTATTGCCATATATCCGGTTTTACGTGTTTTTAGTGTTTCTTTGCGACCGGGAAATCGATTGCTCTCGACCGAAATGGCGATCATTCCACCGGATGCAACGTGGGAATCGTACCGGGTGGTCCTCTTTGATAAACCTTTCCTGACCTGGATCTGGAACAGTCTGGCCATCACTATCGCCACAGCGATCATAGGTGTAATCCTGGCTGCGACATCAGCATATGCTTTCTCTCGCTGGAAATTCCCAGGCCGCACGGTTGGGCTGGTATTCCTGCTGGCCACTCAAATGATCCCGGCTTCCATGTTGATGATCCCAATTTATATACTGGCCATAAAATTGGGATTGTATCAATCGTATAAAGGTCTGGTCATTGCTTATTGTGTCTCGGCGGTGCCATTCAGCATCTGGATATTGAAAGGATATTACGATACCATTCCCATCGATCTGGAGGAAGCGGGCAGGATCGATGGTGCAACCCAGATGCAATCCTTTAGATACATCCTGCTGCCGCTTTCGACTCCTGCGCTGGCAATCGTGTTCCTTTTCAACTTCACCACAGCCTGGAATGATTATCTGATGGCGCGTATCATGATCGGCAGCAAGGAAGAATTGCTGACCTGGACTTTGGGTATTCAAAGGCTGCAGGGTCAATTCCAAACCCAATGGGGACTCTTCGCAGCCGCATCCATCCTGGTGATGATCCCGGTGGTGATCCTGTTCCTGTATTCATCCAAGTGGCTGATCAGCGGTTTGACGATGGGAAGTGTGAAAGGCTAATTCATCGCAGAATCATTTTGGACTGATTATCAAAGAACCCCGTGACCATTTGCGATCGGGGTTCTTTTCCAGAAGGAGGTAATAAAGTGAAGAGACCAAAGTACCGTCTATTAACGATATTCATTTTGGCAACTTTTCTGCTGGGAGCCTGTGCGCAGGCATTCACACCAACAGCCGGAACAACAGCAGTGTCCGGAGCGGAAGATGTGCTCTATGTAAACCTCATCTGGCATCAGCATCAACCATCGTATTACAAAGATGCGGATGGATACTATACACGTCCCTGGGTACGCGTCCATGCAACCAAAGATTATTACGACATGGCAGCCACGGTTGCCAAGTATCCGAATGTGCACGTTACGTTCAACCTGACGCCGGTTTTGATCACACAATTGAATGATTTTGTTAGTAACAACGCCAAGGATGAATACTGGACGCTTTCAGAAGTTCCAGCAGCAGATCTGACGGATGATCAAAAGACATTCATCCTAACCCGATTCTTTGATGCCAACTGGGATAATATGATCCGTTCGCATCCAGGCTATAAACGGCTGCTCGATTTACGGGGAGGTACTACTGACGAAGCAATTGTTAATGCAGTACAAACCTTCACAGAGCAGGATTTCAGGGATTTACAAATTTGGTTCAACCTTGCCTGGATTGATCCGGATGAGTTGGACAAAGAGCCCTTAAAGACCCTGGTCGAAAAGGACAGAGGATTCGTTGAATCGGATAAAGCAGTGCTGTTTTCTGAAGTACGGCGGATCATGGCTGAAGTGCTGCCTATTCATAAACAACTTCTTGAAGCAGATCAAATCGAGGTGATTACCACGCCCCTGGCGCATCCGATCTTGCCGCTGATCTATAACTCAAATGAAGCATCAGTGGGCAACAAGGACGCGGAGTTGCCTACCCAGTATGCCTTTGTTCAAGACGCGATCGCGCAGCTGGAACAAAGTGTGGATATATACAAGCAAACCTTCGGTGTTACTCCCAAGGGGCTATGGCCTGCTGAAGGCGCCGTGTCACAGGATATCGTTCCCCTGGTCAGCAATGCCGGCTATTCATGGATGGCATCAGGCGAGCAGGAATTGGCAGCTTCACTAGGAATTGGTTCATTCACCCGCGATGCAAGTGATACAGTACTGCAGGCAGACCAACTATATCGCCCCTATTTTGTTGAAGGCAGGGCGGATGGCCCGATCAAGGGCGGCAAAGTGTTGATGGTCTTCCGCGATTCGGTGATTTCCGACAAGCTGGGTTTCACTTACTCGCAGACGCCAGGTGCAGAGGCTGCCGCGGATGTGATGCAGCGGCTGGAGAACATCCGTGCCGAGCTGAAGAAAGAAGGAGCAACCGGTCCGCACCTGGTCAGCATCATTTTGGATGGTGAAAACGCATGGGAATATTATCCCAATGACGGCAAGGAATTCTTGACCGCGCTTTACCAGGAACTTTCTGATAGTAAGACAATCAAGACAGTCACGCCGTCTGAATACCTGGCGATGTTCCC
>CAYWCH010000258.1:0-3932 GCA_964456715.1 uncultured Anaerolinea sp.
AACGAAGTAGAAGGTAAAAAGAATCGATGCATAAAATCATCCGTGAAAATCAGGTTATTCAGATTATACTTGCGCTCATGATGAATGAAGACAATGTTACAACAAGTAAAAAGGCCAATCAACGCACACACGATTTCCATTACCTTGACCTTGTAATGGCCATTTTTGTCACAGTTTTGATCGTCAGCAACATCGCCTCCTCCGCCAAGATCATCGATTGGGGTGTTTCAATCTTTGGCCTGCGCCTTTCCTTCGACGGCGGCACAATTCTCTTCCCGATCAGCTATATCTTCGGCGACGTGCTCACCGAAGTCTACGGTTTCAAGCAATCACGGCGGGTCATCTGGACCGGGTTTGCCTGCCTGGCCCTCAGTGCCCTGGTGCTGTGGTTGGTCGGTATCATGCCGGGTGAAGCCACCTGGCAAACCGCCACCGGTCAATCTGCCTACAACAACGTGCTTGGTGGAATGATCTCTGGTGGCATTGTGCTTGCCAGTCTTTCGGCCTACCTCGCCGGAGAATTCACCAACTCAGTCATTTTGGCACGGATGAAAGTGATTACCAAAGGCAAATGGCTGTGGAGCCGCACCATCGGCAGCACACTGGTTGGAGAAGGCGTTGATTCGTTGATCTTTATTGGGGTTGCCAGTCTATTCGGAGTTTTCCCGTGGGTGATCTTCTGGTCGCTGGTCGTGACCAATTACATCTTCAAGGTGGGCATCGAAGTGCTTATGACCCCCATCACATACTGGGTGGTCGCCAAACTGAAACGCGCGGAGAACGAAGATTATTACGACACGCATACCAAGTTTAATATTTTTCCCGTGCGTTAATCCGCTTCCTTCGCAATCTCCCCTGCGCCGCCGATCACAATGCAATACTCACCGCGCGGGGGTTCCTTTTTAATGGTCTCGAGCAGCTCACTGAGTTTGCCGCGCATCACCAGTTCAAATTTCTTGGTCAGGTCGTTGGCGATGGCTGCCGGCCGGTCGCCGTAGACTTCGATGGCATCGGCTAGAAAATCATCCAGGCGGTAAGGACTTTCGTAGAATACAAGGGTGTGAGGGGAGTTCTGGTCGATCGCCAGCCAGCGTTTACGCGGTCCGCTCTTGCGTGGACCAAAACCACGAAAAGTGAAGCTGTGCACCGGTAATCCAGAGAGCACCACCGCCATGATCAGCGCGGTCGGCCCGGGGATGGCCGTCACCGGGATGGACGCAGCCAGCGCCGCGCGCACGAGGATGAAGCCGGGATCGGAGATCGCAGGTGTGCCGGCATCGGTGACCAGCCCGATCGTCTTTCCGGCTGCCAGCTCATTCATCACCTTCGGCAGCGCCTTTTGCTCGTTATCTTCCCTGAATGAAAATTGTGGTTTCTTGATGCCAAAATGGTTCAGCAGGAACCCGGTTTTACGGGTATCCTCACTCACCACCAGATCGCATTCCTTTAGTGTGTCGAGTGCACGTTGAGAGATATCCCCCAGATTGCCGATCGGAGTCGAAACCAAGTAGAGCATATAAACCTCTTCCTAATCGAATTACATTGGCAGTATAACATGTCGTTATGCTTTTTTACTTGTAATCCCATGCCGGCATGCTATAATTTTATTACGCTGGTATGCTTATAGAAATTGATTTGACTAACCGGATTATTACCTTTACACGTGAATCGGTTGATCACACTGAGAATGCAGGAGTCGTGGGAAATGGCACAAGGAAACTCCAAAGAAGAAAACAACCTCCTTACCGGTAACGGTGTTGATCTGGATAATCTTCAGCAAAAGGAAAGAAAGACTGTCCTGGTCATCGATGATGAACCGGATACTGTGACGCTGATCAAGCACATTTTTATCAGCAGCGGTTTCAACGTGTCAGGAGCGAGTGGCGGCAAGGAAGCCCTGTCCAAATTTTCGGATGTGAACCCCTCCATCGTCCTCCTGGACTTGCTCATGCCGGAAATGAACGGTATGCAGACTCTTGAAGAGATCCGCAAGATCAGCGATGTACCCGTGATCATCCTCTCCGCAGTCGACCGCAAGGATGAGATCGTCAAGATGCTGCACGCTGGCACGGACGATTATGTCACCAAACCGTTCAACACGGATGAGATCGTAGCCCGCGTGAATACCGTGTTGCGCCGGGCAGAGAAACAAGCCACTGTGAACACACTCTCCTTCCCCGACGTCAACCTGACCATTGACTTGAAGACGTATGAAGTTACCTATCACGGTAAAAAGATCCAATTGACCGGGAAAATGTTCGAAGTGCTTGCCATCCTGGCGCGGAACGCTCCCAAGGTGGTCAACTACAACGACATTGCTGAAGAAGTTTGGGGTGAGAATTCCACCTCGGTACGCAACAGGCTTAAGTACCTGGTTTATTTATTGCGCAAGGAATTTTTGGACATTGACAACAAACAGGAGATCATACAAAACATCGATCGTCTTGGCTATAAGCTGATCACCAAGTAGGAGTAATAGAGGTTTCTGATTGTTTAACGGTATTACTGATCGATCAGGGAGCGATGACCCAGGCACTTGAATTGGTCGCTTTCTCCGCGTTTTCCGCAGAGAGGGTGCCTGGCGAGCAGAGAGCGAAACCGGCCCCATAGGCTGGTTTTTCATATCTTAGCGAGGATAATATGGCCATGAAAAATGATATCGCACTGGAGAATGGAGTCGCTGAAGGCGTCGATCTCGATCGGGTGAACGAACAGGGCCGGCGCAAATTACTGGTCATCGATGATGAACCCGATACCGTAACCCTTTTAAAACATATCCTCCTTCGCGAGGGGTATGATGTGGCCGGTGCGGCGAACGGCAAGGAAGCGTTGGGGAAAATGGCGGAAGTGCAGCCGTCCCTGATCTTACTGGATATGATGATGCCCGAGATGGACGGCTGGCAGACCATCGACAAGGTGCAGGAGATCTCCGACGTGCCGATCATCATCCTCTCGGCTATGAACCAGACAGACAGCATCATCAAGGCACTGCAGATGGGTGCCGATGATTACATCACCAAACCCTTCAACCAGAAAGAAGTCGTGGCACGCATCGAATCGGTGCTGCGCCGCTCCGGCAACCGTAAAAAACTGGACCGCATTGCTGTGGAAAACCTGGGCCTGGTGCTCGATCTGGATAATGAATTTCTGCATCACGGACTCCCCCAGAGGCATTACACCGCTAAAATCAGCAAACCACGTTTTGAGGCTGGCGAAACAACCAGTCTCGCCGATCACAAAACCATTGATCTGCAAAATACGCTGCTAAAACTGCTGGCCCATCCAAACATCGCTTCAAAAGAACGCACCATCCATGATTACGATCACGAGGTGCAGGGCGGAACGGTGGTGAAACCCCTGTGCGGCATCCGCCACGACGGCCCCTCGGATGGCGCTGTGATCAAACCGCTGGCCGGTCAAACCAGCCATGCTTTTGTACTCTCCAATGGACTGAATCCCGAGTACGGCAAGCTTGATCCCTATCAGATGACCTGGCTGGTGATAGACGAAGCCTTCCGCAACGCAGTGGCTTGCGGCGCGGATCCTTCGCGCATCGCCATTCTGGATAACTTTTGCTGGGGAGACCCCACCCGGCCTGAGATCATGGGAGACCTGGTGCAGTCCGCCCAGGCTTGCCTGGATGCAGCACAGCACTTTGGAGCACCTTTCATCTCAGGCAAAGATTCTTTCAACAACGAATACCTCGGTTCGGATGGCAAGGTGCACGCCATTCCGCCCACGTTGCTCATTTCCGCACTGGCAGTGATGCCCGATTGGCAGCAGGCTTTGACCATGGATTTCAAACAACCAGGCAGTCTGATCTACCTGATCGGAGATTTTGCCCCGGTATTTGGCGGCAGCCATTTCAATTTGATCCATTCAACTCAAGCCCTTGAAGAAGGTCTTCCCAGCTGCAGCAAGGCGAATCCCGT
>CAYWCH010000259.1:0-3922 GCA_964456715.1 uncultured Anaerolinea sp.
AAAACGGATTTTGGTGCCCGTTTTGGCGCCGGGAGGAATTTTGGCATCCTTCTTCTGGTTATTAATTGTATAGGATCTGACTGTTCCCCGATAAGCCTCTTCGAGCGAAATCTCAACCTTTTGTTCGTAGGTGAGGGGGCGCGCCTGAGTTCGGGATTGTGGACGTCTGCCGCTGGTGGGCATGCCGCCAAAAATCGCACTAAAGAAGTCGGAGAAACCCGCACCGCCGAAGAGGTCTTCAAAATCATTCATGTTGACCTGGGTGCCCTGGTTTGTGGTCCACTGATTCCAGTTGTAGTTACCCGGGTTTCCACCCCTGTTCTGCCATTGCGAGTAGGAATCTCCCAGTTGATCGTAACGGGAACGCTTTTTGGGGTCGCCGAGGACTTCGTAGGCTTCGTTGATGTCTTTGAATTTCTCCTCAGCTTCCTTGTTACCCTTATTGCGATCGGGATGATACTTCATCGCCAGTTTGCGATAAGTTTTCTTGATCTCTTCTGCTGAGGCGGTTCGCGCAACGCCAAGAATTTTATAGTAGTCTTTATATTCCATAGTGGTATCTTAGAACGAAGGACACCCACTGTCAATGGTCAGTGGCAGCACTCTTATAGAGAATTAATACTCATCGCTATTGTAATGAAGCGATGAATTCCCGCAAACTGGAGACCGCCTCAGCATTATTCGCGTATTCCCTCACCACCAGGGTGGGTGAATCGTTGCCGGTGATGATCTTGGAGATTTGCCGGCCTTTGCGATAACAACAGAAGATGGGTTTCCCCAGGGTAACGGCAAGCGCGATCTCATAACCGACGCCATGGGACGGTGTGGAAACCTCTGCGACCACGGCGTCACATTCTTTCAGCCAGTCCATGTCACGGTGGAAGATATTGCCGGCATCAACGATTTTCTCCAGATCGACCACGCCGGGTTCGGAAAGGTGAGCGGTGGGCACCTCGATGCCTGATTGGATCATCTCCGCCACCAAAAGTTGATATACACTCTCATCCGCCCTGCCACCGGTAATCGAACAGGAAAAATAGATCTTCATTAATTACTCCGTCGGGTCTGAATATGGCATATTCTATGCAACTTTCCCTCTTAATGCAACTGGAACAAATTTTTTAGCATGCTTGACGCATTAAAAAGCCTGTGCTACCATCATTAATAATGAGCGCGTGTGGGCAATAAACTTGATCGAGTACCTGGCATATAAGCAGGTCAACCGAAGGAGAAGTTCATGAGAAAGAATTTTCATCTAATATTATTCGTCATTATGACTCTGGGATTACTGCTCGCAGCCTGTGAACGGCCGGCTTCAGTTGCTTCGGTCACCACGCCCACCAGCGGTGAGATCCCATTTCCTGTCGCCACCCAACCGGAGATCATCAAAGATATCCTCGCAGCCACCCAAACCGCGGCGGTAGCCAGCGGAACCCTGGCCGTTGGCGGTGAAGCCGCAACCAGTACTCCCGCCTTCTCGTTCGTCACCCCCACCTCGGCGGGAGCGACCAGCGCGGTGATCAGCCTGGTCACCTCAACCAGCGATGTGATCGATCTGGCAACATCAACCCCGGCGCCAACCTTGACTCCGACGGTTCTTGTTTATCCCACACCCACCCCCGGCATCCCCGCAAAGTACACATTGAAGAAAGGCGAATACCTTTTCTGTATTGCCCGCCGTTTCGATGTTAACCCGGCTGACCTGATGTCTGCCAATGGATACAACATGTACACGGCTGAAAACCTGCAGCCTGGTATGGTATTGATCATCCCGCAGAACAGCGAATACCCCGGTGAACGCTCGCGCAAGACCCATCCCGCGTACTACACCGTAGCCACTGGCGACACCGTATATTCAATCGCATGTGATTTCGGCGACGCCGACCCGAATACGATCATGGCCGCCAATGGCCTGACCAAGGAATCGGTGCTGACCGCCGGTCAAGTGATTTACATTCCCTAGACCCCAGGGTAAATTGAGCATCAACAAGAGCAGTTCACCACTGCTCTTGTTTTATTTCCGCTATAATCCGATTGGAGGATCATCCGCGATGACGAATGAGATGAAAAGTACCGGAACGGTTTACAAAGGAAAAATTTTTTCAATCGAAAAGGTGGAAGTGACTCTTCCGGATAAACGGACGAGAGTCTATGAACGTGTGGATATTCAGAATGCGGTCACCATTCTGCCGATCGACGACGACGGAAATGTCTATTTCGTTAGGCAGTTCCGGGTTGGATCCAACTCCAGCCTGATTGAACTGCCGGCGGGGAAGATCGAAACTGGCGAGGGCGCACAGGCCACCGCGGAACGCGAGATCCGTGAGGAGATCGGCATGGCCGCGCGCGAAATGCTGCCCATCGGCGAATTTTTCATGTCCCCGGGGTACTCCACCGAGTATATGTATTGCTTCCTGGCCAGGGGGTTGTACCGCGCGCCGCTTGACCCTGACACGGATGAGTTCCTGAATGTGGAAAAGATCCCGTTGGAAAAGGTAAAACAAATGGCTGCTGCCGGAGATTTGCCCGATGGCAAATCGCTGGCCGTATTGATGCTGGCACAGCCGCACCTCTAAAGTTCCGTCAACCAAAATATTGAATTTCACCCATCAAAACCTGTGCAGCGAACAACCAGTCGGTTATGTCTTATAATGTAAGGAGCGTATATTAAAAAGGGTCGCGATACCCTTATTTAACCATGGAGTTGATATGGCAAGAAAAATGATCACGATTGATGCAAATGAAGCAGTGGCTCGCGTAGCATACAACCTGGCTGAAGTGGTTGCCATCTACCCGATCACTCCTTCATCCAGTATGGGTGAACACGCTGACGCATGGGCTGCTGCAGGCGTGAAGAACCTGTGGGGAACTGTCCCCTCCGTCGCCGAAATGCAATCCGAAGGCGGCGCTGCCGGTGCAGTACACGGCGCGCTTTCCGCCGGTTCATTGACAACCACCTTCACCGCCTCACAGGGATTGCTGCTGATGATCCCGAATATGTACAAGATCGCAGGCGAACTGATCCCGACCGTGTTTCATGTTGCAGCACGCACCCTGGCCACTCATGCCCTCGCCATTTACGGCGACCATTCGGATGTGATGGCCACCCGCCAGACCGGCTTTGCCCTGCTGGCCTCCGATTCCGTGCAGGTGGCGCAGGATATGGCCCTCATTGCCAACGCTGCCACGTTTGACTCACGCGTACCATTTGTCCATTTCTTCGATGGCTTCCGCACCTCCGCAGAAGTCAACAAGATCGAACAACTCGATCTGGACGACATCCGGGCAATGATAGATGAAGACAAGATCACCGAGCTGCGCAACCTCGCGTTGAACCCCGAGCGCCCCATGCTGCATGGTTCCGCTCAGAACCCTGACGTATTCTTCCAGGGCAGCGAGGCAGTTAACAAGTTCTACACCGCCGTCCCCGGATTCGTCCAGGCAGCGATGGATAAATTTGCCAAGATCGTCGGCCGCTCCTACCACATCTTCGATTACGTCGGTGCTCCCGATGCCACCGAAGTGATCGTGGTGATGGGCTCCGGCGCTGAAGTTGCCGAAGAAACCGCCAAATTCCTCAACAAGCAGGGACGCAAAGTGGGTGTGGTCAACGTGCGTCTGTATCGCCCCTTCTCTGTGGAGCACTTCGTCAAGGCGCTGCCCGCTACCGTCAAGACGATTGCCGTGCTCGACCGCACCAAGGAACCCGGTTCCGTGGGCGAGCCGCTCTTCACCGATGTGGTGGCCGCGATCAACGAAGCTCTTGTCAAAGGTACTGCTCCGTTCAAAGCTGCCCCGCGCTGCACCGGCGGCCGCTACGGTCTGGCCTCCAAGGAATTCACCCCGGCCATGGCCAAAGCCATCTTCGATGAATTGGCAAAAGCCGATCCCAAAGATCATTTCACCGTCGGCATCAACGACG
>CAYWCH010000260.1:0-3920 GCA_964456715.1 uncultured Anaerolinea sp.
ACAGGTACATGACGTTTCTTCGATGTAATTCTTCAGCCAGCCCACCCATTAATACCCGGCTTTTTCCGCAGGATTCCACGTTGATTTCAGCGAGAGCTTCAGCAGGTTCGCGTTTCTTGGAGGCAGCACGGACGGCTTTCCGTACTGAATTCAGGTATGCAATATTCTCGCGGGTGGCCTCTTCGATCTCACCTCGCAAAATGATGTCACCATGTCCCTGGATGATGTTTTCAAGACCCATTTTCCCGATGCGTTTTATTGTCGCAGTGAGTTCATCCGGGTTGCCATCGATCATATAAGGAAGAGCCATATAGGCATCCCCCGCAAAGAGAACGCGGTCTTCTTCCACAAGCACTGAGATGCCATCGGCAGAATGACCGGGCGTGGATTGCAGGATCAACGTCTTCTTACCCACCCGCAAAGAAAGTGCACCTTCGTTAAAGGTCATGTGCGGGAGGACCAGCTTCACCTGTTTGAAAACAGGATTTTGCTTCTTGGCTGCATCCAGAGAAAGGCTGCCTTTCTCTTCAAGGAACTGGCGGCAGCGTGAGTGGCTGATGACCGTGGCGCCGGGGAAGAAGCAATTCCCCCAGCAATGATCTGCGTGGTAGTGGGTGTTGATCACGTATCTTACCGGAACGCCGAGTTGCTCTTCAATATATCCGCGCATTTCGAGTGTCTCTTCGGGCAGGGCAAGTGTATCGATCACCACGGCCCACTGGGGACCGGTGATCGCACCTGCGGTGACCTGGGCATACACCTCGCTTTGGAACCAGTAGACGTTATCTGAAACTCTTTCTCTTTGCATTGGAAAAACCCTTCTTGGGTGGATTTTTAAGTTTTGCAGGATTAAACGCCAAGAATAGCATAAACGGAGAAAAAAGTCAAAAAATGACCTCTTTTGGAGGTCATTTTGGGTTTACAGGATCTTGCTGAGGAAAAGTTTCGTTCGATCTTCTTTTGGATGAGAGAAAAGCACGTCCGGAGTGGCTTCTTCGATGATCTGACCGCCGTCCATCAGGATTGCCCTGTCTGCAGCAGCACGGGCGAAACCCATTTCATGCGAAACCACAACCATCGTCATGCCTTCTTTGGCCAGGTCCATCATTACGTCCAATACTTCCTGGATCATTTCAGGGTCGAGCGCGCTGGTAGGCTCATCGAAGAGCATAATTTTTGGGTTCATCGCCAGGGCGCGGGCGATGGCGACACGCTGCTGTTGACCACCGGAGAGCTGACCCGGGAAATTATTGGCTTTTTCGTGGATGCCCACTTTGTTCAAGAGTTCACGGGCGATGTTTTCAGATTCAATCGATCCGCGTTTTCTCACGACTTTTTGCGCCAGCATGATGTTTTGCAGTACCGTGAGGTGAGGGAAGAGGTTGAATTGCTGGAAAACCATTCCCACTTCGGTTCGAACAGCGTTGATGTTTTCGGCTGAATCCAGGGGAATGCCATCTACGATGATCTTACCGGCATCGAATTCCTCCAGGCGGTTGATGCATCGCAACAGGGTGGATTTGCCGGAACCAGACGGCCCAATGATCACTACCACTTCACCCTTTTCGATATCAAGGCTGACGTTATTGAGGGCATGTATGTTCCCAAAGTGTTTATGGATATTCTCAATATGAATGATTGGGGTCATGGTTATTTCTCCATCTTGAAGCGGCGTTCCATCCAGGCGACCAATCGGCCTGCCAGAAGGGTCATGATCAGGTAAAGCAGCGCTATCATGATCCAGGTTTGAATGGGGATGAAATTGGCTGCCATAAATTCCCGACCGCGACGGGTCATATCCGCGACCGCGACGACAGATACCAGTGAGGAGTCTTTTAACAACGTAATAAATTCATTCCCCACTGGAGGAAGGATCACTCGAATCGCCTGCGGAAGGATCACGTGGCGCATTGCCTGAAAGTAATTCATACCGAGGCTTCGCGCAGCTTCCATTTGCCCTTTAGAAATGCTCTGAATACCGGCACGGTAAACTTCGCTCATATAGGCCGAGTAACAGATTGACAAACCAAGAATCGCCATTGAGATGGCGTTAGTTTTAAAATCAATTAAACTCTGAATGTTGAAGCTGTGGCCAATTCCCTGGATGACCGAGGGAAAGGCAAAATACCAGAATATCAATTGAACCATCAATGGAATACCGCGGATGACTTCAACGTAGACAGTTGAAATTCCAACCAGTACCTTTGACTTCGACAATCTCGCCAGGGCAACCAGCAGACCAAAGAGCAACACCAGAAAGAAAGAAATCCCGGTCAAAGAAACCGTTGTCCAAATTCCTTCTTTTACATATTTTATGATTCTCCAATAGGGATCCGGCTTGCTCAACGCCAATAAGGCGATCAATGCAATTACTGAAGCGAGCAACAACCACCAACGGTCAAAATAGCGCCCCTGCTTCGTTTTAGCAGGTGTCTTTTGCAGTAGGGTCATTTACTACTCCTGGGTGGGGATAAAGAAAAGCCTGCGGAGGAAACCCCCGCAGGCTTTTATCGAAAACGATCTAGGGATTATATTTCTTTGAAAGTTCGTCAATTACACCAGCTGCGATCAATTCCTTTAATGCCGCATTGATCTTTGCCTGAAGATCGGTGTTGGTCTTGCAAATTGCAACGCCGTAATCTGCGCTGTCGAAGATATCGCCGACCATCTTGATCTTCTCAGGGTTGGCTTTTACATAACCGGCTGCGACCGGGCTGTCAGCCACGACCGCGTCGATCTGCCCGTTGGCCAGGTCAAGGAAAGCCAGTTCGTAAGAGTCATAAGGTTTGTAGGTAACATTCGGGATAGTCTGCGCAGCCTGCTCACCGGTGGTGCCAAGCTGGGCAGCCACGGTTAAGCCATCCAGATCACTCATGCCATTGATGGTGGTGTTGCCTTTGGCGACAACCACAACCAAACCGGCAGTCATGTAGGGATCAGAGAAGAGCATGGATTGTTTTCGCTCATCGGTAATGCTGATGGCTGCGATCATGGCGTCGTACTGGCATTCAGAAATGCCGGCCAGTCCGGAATCGAATGGAAGGTTGACCCATTCCAACTGGAAACCGGCTTTCTCAGCGATCTGGTTCATGAGGTCGATGTCAATACCGATCAGATTGCCAGCATCGTCTGTATATTCAAAAGGCTTGAATGTCGCATCAGTGGCTACTTTAATGGTAGTACCTGATGAGACAACCTTTCCGCAGCTGGCGAGAAGTACAGCAGAGATCAAGAGAAGGCTGATTAAAACAAGAGATTTCCGTTTCACGTCATTATCCTTTCACAGATGAGATTTGGATTTACCTGCTGTCTTGCTGAACGTCATTACTATCGGTAATAATAATTATGGGTCAAAAAAGGGATTTGTCAACTTGAGTTTTGTCATGAATCTTTTGATTTTTGTATTGTGTTCCCAAATCATACATTTCTCCCAAAATCATCATCTTTCTTGTATAATCGTGTGTAAATACTGGAATATCCACAATGAGAAAATCAACAATCAATCCGATCTATCGCCAACTTCGCCCGGGCATTTTGCTGGGCATTACCATTCTATTTGGTCTGATGATCCTGGGGGATGTAAATAAGGTAAGCCAGCAATTTCTCGATTTCAAATGGGAGTTTTTTGGACTGGCAGTTCTACTCTCAGCTTTGAACTACATCCTTCGCTTCGTCAAGCGTCAATTTTCGCTGCGGGTCAGCGGAATGGACAATCTATCATTTATTAAGAATGTCCAACTCTATATTGCAAGTTTCCCGTTGACTGTTACTCCGATGAAGATTGGAGAGGCGTTCAAAGGTATCTGGTTGAATCGGGTATCCGGTTTGCCAGTGGAAAAAGCGGTGACCGTATTTCTGGTAGATCACCTTTCGGATGGCCTGAGTGTTTTCCTCTTGAGCGCATTTGGAACCCTGGCTTT
>CAYWCH010000261.1:0-3905 GCA_964456715.1 uncultured Anaerolinea sp.
CCGGTATTCAATCGATTTGTATTACAATTCCCTGCATCTTCGTAAACGATTGGAAACATCAATGCCCAAATCTGTCATTTTTGACTTCGGTGGGGTGCTGCTCGACTGGAGTCCGTACTACCTGCTGCGCAAGGTGCAAACCAACGACACCGAGATCGCTGCATTCCTGCAGGAGATCGACTTCTGGACATGGAACCTCGAATGCGACAAGGGATTGCCGATTTCAGATTCCATCGAGGATATGTGTCGTAAATTCCCCCAGCGCGCCGAACTGCTGCGCATCTACAACGAACGCTGGCTGGAAACCCTTGGCCGGGTCTTCGAAACCAACGTGGAACTCCTCAAAACGCTGGCTTCACAGGGCGTTCCCCTCTACGGCTTAAGCAACTGGTCGCCGGACAAATTCGCCATCGTCGAGATAACATATGATTTCTTCGCGGTCTTCAAGGATATGGCCATTTCCGGCCGCGAAAAGACGGCCAAACCCGACCCCACCCTCTGCCGTATTTTGCTGCAGCGCAACTCCCTGGACCCTTCGGAGTGCGTCTACATCGACGATTCCGAAGACAACGTCCGCATGGGACGCCAGCTCGGATTGAACTGCATCCAGTTCCGCTCGTCGGCACAGTTGCGGGAAGAATTGATACGATTGGGATTTAGGTTGTAGATTGTTATTGGGGATCAACATGTAGGGGCGCAGCGACGCTGCGCCCCTACCATTCTTCTATTTCGCAGCGGGTTGCTGCTGGGTGATACAGTGAACATTACCGCCGCCGAGCAGGATCTCGCGCGCCGGTACACTCACCACCTTACGTTCGGGCATCAGCTTTTGCAGTTGTTCAAGAGCCGGTTTATCATGCGGGTCACCGAAGGCCGGCACCACAGCGCCGCCATTGCACATGTAGAAGTTAATATACGACGCTGCCATGCGGTCACCCTCTTCACGCGGCAGGGTGCCGTCGATGGCATCAACACCCTCGCTCTCCTCTTTGGTGATGAGGATGGGGTTGGGCTGGTGCACCTTGTGGATCTCCAGCTTTCGGCCTTTGGCGTCGGTGACCGATTGCAAGATCTCGTAGTTCTCCTGTGAGATCTCGTACTGCGGGTCAGATTTATCATCGGTCCAGGTGAGAGCCACCACACCAGGACGGATGAAGCAGCAAATGTTGTCAACGTGGCCGTTGGTCTCATCGTTGTAGACACCGCGGTTCAACCAGATGAATTTCTTGATATTCAAATACTGGCTGAGCAGATCTTCGATCTCGGTCTGGGTTTTATCTGGATTGCGGTTCTCGTTAAGCAGGCACTCTTTGGTGATCATCAATGTGCCTTCTCCGTCAGCGTGGATCGAACCGCCCTCGAGCACCAACGGCGCCTTGTAGCGGTCTACCCGTTCGATCTCGGCAACCTTGCGGGCTACCATATCGTCGAGATCCCACGGGAAGTAAAGGCCACCGATCAGTCCGCCCCAGGCGTTGAAGTCCCAATCCACGGCGCGGACGGTCTTGCCGTCGATCACGAAAGTGGGACCGCAGTCACGTATCCATGAATCGTTGTTTGACATTTCCACCAAGCGCACACTGCCAGGCAGCATGTTGCGGGCGTTGTTATATTGAGCATGCGAAACTCCCATCGTCACCGGCTCGAACTGGCTGATGGCTGCTGCCACAGCTGCGAAAGCCTTTTGGGCTGGTTTGCCGCCCTGCCGCCAGTTGTCGGGGCGTTCCGGCCAAAGCATCCAGGTGCCGTCGTGTTTTTCGAACTCACCGGGCATACGGAAACCGTCCGCGCGGGGAGTGCTATCGATCAGATTTGACATTCTTTGCCTTCTTTCTTTGCCTTTCCCCGCCCGGGAAACCGGGTGGGGAAAGTTGGATGTTTCATAGTGATTAACTGTTACTACTTGCTTGCTACTTTCTTCTTACTGATTACGATCAAAACTTCACCGATGATGACGGTTAAAACCACACCGATCAACACCGGACCAGCATAAGCCCAATCCACCGGTTCACCGGGAACCCAGATAAAGAAGACGATTGCCTGGGTGATGAAGAGTTCACAGACAACAGCCAGGATAGTCGCCAGGGTGTTACCGCCTGGAACCTTGTAGGGACGGGTTGCGGTCGGATGGGTGTGGCGCAGCTTCAAGAAAGCCGGGAAAAGGGCCAGGTAGGGCATCAGGAAGACCATGGAACTGAAAGCGAACAGGGTCCAGAAGAGGTCTTCAGCGGAACCGGCCATGAAGCCGTAAACCAACATGACAACAGTTGAAACAATACCGGTCAACAGGAAAGCGCCCAATGGGGTTTTATGAACACTGTGTTCCACGCCAAATACAGCCGGGAGCTCACCTTCCTTGGCGGCTTCGGCAGCCGTGCGGTTGGCACCGATCGTCCAGGTGACCATGTTGGCCAGGAAGGAGAAGAGGGCTGCCACACCGAGTCCAACGACAGCAGCACCGCCGATACCGGATGTACCCAGAATGGCTCTGAGGGTATCGATGATACCGGAGATAAGTCCAAGCTGATCAGCAGGGAGAGCCATGAGAATACCAACCGTGCCGAGCAGGTAGAAGACAGCAATGAGGGCGCCAGAGATGATGATGGCGCGGGGTATGTCTTTGCCGGGGTTCTTCATTTCAGCACTGGCACCGGACATCAGTTCAAAACCCATAAAGTTGTAAACGATGACGGGCAGGAAAGCCAGGCCGGCTCCCCAGGTGGGAAGGATGCTTTTAATGGAAAGATCATTGGCAACACCGTTCTTGGCTGCGAAGATGAAAGCGCCAACGCCAATGACCACCATGATCACGGCTTTGATGATGGCGCCTAGGTTCGGGATCCATTTGCCGGTTTCGAGGGTAATGGTACCAATCCAGACGGTTACCCAGGACATGATGACTCCGATGGCGATCTGCCACCAAAGGCTCATCTCAGGGAAGAAGAGCTGTGAGAACATGCCGGCGAAAAGAATGTATACAGAGGGCATCCAGAGCGCCACGTTGACCCAGTAGAGCCAGGTGGTGCGGGCAGCCCATCTATCGCCAAAAGCGTTCTTGACCCAAACGTACAGACCACCCTGCTCGGGGATCATCGTACCGAGTTCAGCCGTGATCAGACCGTAGGGGATGAAGAACAGAACGAGAGTGATTAGCCACCAGGAGATGGATGAAGGACCGATTGCAGCAGAGGGCGCCAACGTGTCCATGACCAAAATGGCACAGACCGTAAAGAGCGTCATGTCCAGACCCTTCAACACCTTCTTGAAGCCTGTCGGTTTGCTTTGTGATGCTGTTATTTCTTTCATCTTTATCCTCCGATAAAAAATCCCGTTTTTTACGGGTAATTCACATTTGGCTTTCGAGAAAATCGACAATCTGCCCTGCGTGGACCGCTTTTTGCTCAGCGCTCGGGTGTTTGAGGCGCGGATAAACCAGCCAGACCAGCAGACCTTTTTCGGTGTGCAGGCGGTTTTCTGCCTGATCAAAGATGACCGAATGCTCCGAATCCATCACTTCATCGGTGGCTTCCACACCACGAGAAGCGGGCAGACAATGCATGAACTTGACGTGAGCCGGTGCCTTCTTGATGAGGTCCATGTTTACCTGGTACTTGGGCATGAAAGCTGCCTGCCGTTCGGGGATCTCGGCTTCCTGACCCACCCACCACCACAGATCAGTATAGATGAAATCGGCGTTTTTAACCGCATCCACGGGGTCTTCAGTCACGCGCACCGAACCACCGGAGACTGTGCAATTCTCACGAGCTATCTCCAGCCATTTTTCAGGTGCCTGGTATTTCTTGGGTGCAGCATGGGTGAAATTCATACCCAGGCGGGTGCAGATGAACATCAATGAGCTGAGGACGTTGGTGGCATCGCCCACAAAGGTGACATTAAAATCCTCG
>CAYWCH010000262.1:0-3896 GCA_964456715.1 uncultured Anaerolinea sp.
CCGTCCGTTAATGACCACACTGGCACCTTCCATGGAGAGCTGTCTGGCGATGGCCGCTCCCAACCCTTTTGATGATCCTGCCACCAGGGCGACTTTACCTGATATTTTCAGATCCATGGTTTACCTGTTCTCGAAATGCGATTCCAGGATCTGTTCATCGGGCCAGTTGGCGTTGATAAACTCGACGACCTTCTGCAATACCTGTTCGTTGTGCACCTTGTCATTCGAGACAGCCGCGCAGCCGATCCAGGCGGATTGCCAGACGTCCTGCAGGCCGATCTCCGAGACGGAAATATTGAACTCCTTGTGCAAACGTTTGAGAATTGGCATCAAGCGGCTGCGTTTTTCCTTCAACGATTCACATCCCGGAAAGTATAATTTAAGGGTAAGCAGAGATAGCATGGAAACTCCATTTGACTGAAGGATACTTGCTTTTCAATTCACGCAAGATTACAATGCTTCCATTAATATAATCGAGAATCGGAAAAAAGAAAAATGTCTTTTAACGAATCGCAATACCAATCTGCACTGGATTATTTGTATTCCTTCGTTGATTACAGCCTGACCAGGCAGAACCGGCTGGCAGCAGCGAATTTCAACCTTGAGCGCATGGTCCAGTTAATGGATCTGTTGGGGAATTCCCAGGAGAAATTTAAGATCGTTCATGTAGCCGGAACCAAGGGAAAAGGTTCGACCTCAGCCATGATCGCCAGCGTGATGGAACACGCCGGCTTCACGGTTGGCCTCTATACCTCGCCGCATATGATCGATTTTACCGAACGAATCCAGGTGAACCACAAGAACCTCAGCCACGAAAAACTGGTGGAGATCACCGAGAGGTTGAAACCAACCATTGCCAGTATTCCGGAACTGACGACCTTCGAGATCACCACTGCTATTGCTTTGGTAGCTTTCGAAGAAGCCGGGGTCACCTTCGCTGTTCTCGAGGTTGGACTTGGGGGGCGGTTGGATTCGACGAACATCGTAAATCCGCTTGTTTCGGTCATCACTTCACTTTCATTTGATCATATGAACGTGCTGGGAGATACCATCAGCCAGATTGCCACCGAAAAAGCGGGCATCATCAAACAGGGACGCCCGGTGGTATTGGCGCCCCAGGAAGAAACTCCCCGTAAAGTAGTCGAAACGATCGCCAATGAACGATCCGCTCCGATCTTTGAAGTTGGAAGAAACTTGTTGTTCTGCACCGGTCCGCATTCTCTCGAAAATCAAACGGTGTTCCTTTGGAAGCGTGAAGACCAGGAAAAGATGAACAGTTTCCTGCATGCACCTCAAAAGTCAAACTGGAAACCGCTGCGGATCAAGATCCCGTTGCTTGGGTATCACCAGGCGCAGAACACCGCGACGGCTTATGCGGTTATTGAAGAAGTCCGGAAAACCGGAATCAAGGTGAGCGATGAAGCGGTGCGAGAGGGGTTTGCCTCCGTGGAATGGCCGGGACGCTTCGAAATGATCAACAATGAGCCGATCATCATGATCGATTCTGCTCATAATCCGGATTCGGCGCTCAAACTTCGCCTGGCGATGGATGATTATTTGACCGACAAGGAAATTGTGCTGGTTTTTGGCGTATCTGAAGATAAGGATGTATCAGGCATCTTCTCACAATTACTGCCGCGCGTTAAATTCATGGTGGCGACGCAAAGTACCCACCCGAGAGCCATGCAATCTGAGAAACTGGTAGAATTAGCGCAGCAATCGGGTTGTCCGGCGGTTGCCACGTCTGATCTCCCGGCTGCCCTGGAAATTGCTTATAAATTGGCAGGAGGGAACACCGCCGTGGTTGTGGCAGGAAGCGTATTTGTTGCCGGAGCCGTGCGCCAAGAGTGGCCGAATGTGAAGCGAAAACTACCGGAAAAATGCAGAACTGAGGATATTAATGAAGAACGACGACTGGAAAAACAGGATCGATAACCCTGAGGAATATACCGCCGCACTTTACCAGCGGACAGACGAACTCTACCAGGTACCGGATGCCATCCCTGACAAGGATGGATACATCACCTGTCCCGCATTGATCATGCGCGACATCGTAGTGTTTCCTCGCATGGTTTCGCCGATCTTTATCGTCCCCGGGGCAAACCTGGAAGCCATCAATTACGTACAAAAAGAATCGGGAACGATGATCGCGCTGATGCTGAAAGACAGCGAGATCGAAAAACCCAAGCCGGATGATTTTGTTGAGATCGGGGTGGAAGTGGCTGTCGGCCGACTGCTTACCTTGCAGGACGGCAACAACTCCGCTTTGGTGCAAGGCCGCCATCGTGTAAAAATCGTTGAAATCATTGAGAATGAACCGTTCTGGACTGTGATCGGTAAGGTCGTTGAAGAGAATACGCATACCGATCGACAGACAGAAGCCTTGATGCGGACATCGCGGGATCTGTTCGAACGATGCATTCAGCTCGACCGCAGTCTGCCGGATGAAGCGCATCTCTTCTCGATCAATATCTCCGAACCCGGCTGGCTCTCGGATATGATCACTACGGCCATCTCGCTGCCTTACGATAACCGGATGGAATTGATCGCGATTCTGGAACCCAAGGAACGTTTAAAAAAGATCAATTGGCTGCTGGCACAGGAACTGGACGTGCTGCAACTGGAAGACGAGATCCAAACCCGTGTACAGGGTGAGGTGGATCGTTCGCAGCGCGAGTTCTACCTGCGCGAACAAATGAAAGCCATTCAGAACGAACTGGGCGAAGGCGATGTTTGGACGCGCGAGTTGTTGGAACTCAAGACCAAAGTTGAAGAGAAGAAAATGCCCGAGGAAGCCAAAACACAGGCTTTCAAGGAGATCGAACGGCTGACGCAAATGCCGGCCATGTCTCCGGAAGTCGCGATCTTGCGAACATATCTCGATTGGCTGCTCGACCTTCCCTGGGTGGAAACCACTGTGGACAATCTGGATGTGCGGCATGCTGCCAAGGTATTGGAAGAAAACCACTACGGGTTGGGCAAGGCCAAGGACCGCATCCTGGAATACATTGCGGTTAAGAGCCTAAAACCAAAGAAGGAACGCCAACCGATCCTTTGCTTCGTCGGCCCGCCGGGGACAGGTAAGACGTCGCTTGGCAAATCAATTGCCGCTGCCTTGGGAAGCAAGTTCGTCAGGCTCTCATTGGGCGGCGTTCGCGATGAGGCCGAAATTCGTGGCCACCGCCGGACATACATTGGCGCGTTGCCAGGACGTATATTGCAGACGATGAAACGCGCCAGTTCGATCAACCCGCTCTTCATGCTGGACGAGATCGACAAACTGGGAGCGGATTTCCGTGGCGATCCGGCATCAGCGCTGTTGGAAGTCCTCGATCCGGAGCAGAATTTTGCTTTTTCGGACCATTATCTGGAATTGCCATACGACCTGTCGAAGGTCATGTTCATTACCACTGCCAATAACCTGAATTCGATCCCACCTGCGCTGCTTGACCGGATGGAAGTCATTGAATTCCCGGGATACATCGAAGAGGAAAAGCTGGAGATCAGCAAACGGTATCTGATCCCAAGGCAACTGGAAGAAAGCGGTCTTGAGGTGGCTGAGTTGACCTTTGAAGAGGATGCACTGCGAAAGGTCATTCGCGAATACACCTACGAAGCAGGTGTCCGCAACCTGGAACGGGAGATCGGCAGAATCTGCCGTAAGACAGCCCGCTTGAAATCGGAAAAGAAACGCTTTTCCACGACTCTGACGCGTACGGTCGTTGAAAAATTCCTGGGGCCGCCACAATTCTTCTTTACTGAAGCGGAGCGGAAAGATGAAGTGGGAGTGGCCACAGCCATTGCCTGGACGGAAAACGGTGGCGATATCATGCCGGTGGAAGTGTTGATCATGGAAGGTAAGGGGAACCTGCAGATCACCGGGCAGATCGGCGATG
>CAYWCH010000263.1:0-3888 GCA_964456715.1 uncultured Anaerolinea sp.
ATCTGGCAGCCATAGGTCTCTATATAGAATGTTTTTGGCATGATCGGGGCAAAGGTAGATTAAAAGTCGTAATGTTTGAAAAACGAATGTTTCAGCTCTGAAGATCTCGAGTCTCAAATTTTGTTAGCGCCTTAAGCTATTTCACCATAAGTGGTATTAATTAATTCAACTTTCTGGCTTGTCTAATGTTACCATTAAATTAGTTAAGTTAGCTTTGTGAGTACCCAAAGGCAATGTGACTATACTTTTCATGAATAGAATATTTATAAACCTGACTTTTGCCTTAGTTACCGATATTAAGGTTTTGTTTTTTTTTACATTACCCAACAATATTCATTTTAATCCTATTAAATTTCGAAATCCTTTTTTTGAATATTTGATTGATAAAGTAACAAACGTAGATTTTTTTGAGTTAGAAATACTTATATAGAGTATGCAGTCACTGAGTAAGATCAATATCCAAAGAGTAGTTAATCACAAATAAATTATTATAATATGTGTGGAATAGCCGGTTACATCAATCTCAATAATAGGCCTGTCCGAGATTCAATCTCGATTCTAAACATGCTTAGGGTACAAAAACATCGTGGACCTGATGATTCGGGAATCAGAGCCTTTAGCTTGGAATTCGGCCAATCAGTTGAATTGAGATGTGACCAAGCCCAGCCAATTGAGACTCATTTCGAGGGAATACTTGGCTTCAATCGACTCAGTATACTTGACCTTTCAGAAAGGGGCCATCAACCCATGACAAGCCTGGACGGAAGAGTTTTGCTGGCATTTAATGGTGAGATTTATAATGCTTTCACTTTTAAAGATGAGCTAGAAAAATGGGGTTACACGTTTAAAAGCACTACGGATACAGAAATTATTTTAGCCCTCTACCTTAAATTTGGCTTGGAGGGAATGTTGGCACGTCTTAACGGCATGTTTGCCATTGTTGTTGTTGACCTAAGTAGACAGGAAATCATAATAGCACGTGACCGTTTTGGAATTAAGCCTATGTATTATTTGAATACAGGAAATTTGTTGGCGTTTTCCTCTGAATTGAAGAGTTTTAGGTTTATAGATAATTTTAATTTTAGTCTAGCAGAAGACCAGATTGATGAGTATATCATTTTCCGTAACAATCTAAACGGAACACTATTCAAGGGAGTTGAATCTCTGGAACCTGGTCATTACCTCTCCTTCTCGCATGGCAAAACTCCCATTAAAAGGAGCTATTTTGATATCGACAGGTATTCACGCTCAACTAATTCAGGCAAAGGCATTGATT
Organism: uncultured Anaerolinea sp.; assembly: GCA_964456715.1. Taxonomy (GTDB): domain Bacteria; phylum Chloroflexota; class Anaerolineae; order Anaerolineales; family Anaerolineaceae; genus UBA6107. Next base: position 1,277 of record CAYWCH010000263.1, read on the forward strand.
TCTACCATGAAAGGTTGGAGGAATGGTTGAATAAGAGCGTTAAGGATCAATTAATGAGTGATGTGAAACTAGGTTGTCAGCTTTCCGGTGGGATCGACTCTTCCCTGGTAACCTGGTTAGCCAGTGAAAATGTCAGAAGTGAAAGGCTTGAAACAGTTTCAATTATTCTCAATGATAAACAACTAAGCGAAGAGAAGTATATGACTATGGTGACTGACCATTTGAAAATAACTTCGTATAAATTCTTGCTTGACTCTGATTACTTCTCTGAAAACCTGGCCAAAGCCACATGGCACTTTGAGGCCCCGCTTGAACATACAAGTAATGTTGCGCTTTTTATGTTAGCCCAACATGCTAAAAAATATGTAACAGTGCTTCTCAGTGGTGAAGGCTCTGATGAAATTTTTGGAGGGTACAGAAGATACTCTGAAATACGTTATCCCTTTAGAAGTAAAAAACTTCTCCACGAGATTAGAAATAGCCTGAGACATCCTACTGACCTGATAAGGTATTTAAGCGTTGCCAACAGGGCTGTAATGGCAACTGCTTACTTATCACCATGGACTGCTGCACGCTTATATCCCAAATTCAGTGAAACCAGTGCTACCAGAAAGCGCCTGTTGCTTTATAAATCACTAACTGGATCTTTATTTGACCGGCAGGTAAAATATGAGTTAAAAACTTATCTGCCTGACCTGTTGTTATGTCAAGACAAGATGTCTATGGCACATTCGATAGAGAATAGAGTTCCATTTGTTGATAATGAGGTCCTTGACCATTCGTTTACAATCCCCGAAGCATATCTTCTTCCATGGAAAAGCCCGGAGGGATTTAGCACTGAAAAGTATCTTCTGAAAAAGACTATTGCTAGAGCCTTAGGTAATGAGTTTGCATTTAGGAAGAAAAAGGGCTTCGACATGCCAGTGAGGGAATTCCTTTTAAACAAGAAGACTACGGAATACATACGAGATACATTACTACCAGGGATTAAATCCCGACAAATATTTAATTATGATCTTATCCTTGACTGGTCTGCAAACATTGGTTCTATTAGAAGGGATCAGTTGGAAGCACTTTGGATTGTTCTAGCTTTTGAAATTTGGGCCTCGACCTTTCTCGATGATAATAGTTACTCGTTAGATAGCCAATGAATTACTACCGGAATGGTTTGTGAGGAGATGTTTTTCTAAGGTCAAGTAAGGTTTTTTATTAATGAGTCATGATCAAATTCCTTGATATACCAAAAATCACCGCCAGCTTTGAGCCGGAGCTGTCAGAAGCCATAATGAGGGTTGTCAAGCGAGGTTGGTACCTGCTTGGCGAAGAGGTCACTTGCTTTGAACACGAATACCGCGACTATATTGGATCCAGGCACTGTATAGGAGTTGCCAACGGCCTTGATGCCCTGAGACTTATCTTCAAGGCATATATCGAACAAGGTTATATGGCCGAGGGAGATGAGGTAATAGTTCCTGCTAATACATATATTGCCTCCATATTGGCCATTACTGATAACCGTCTTAAACCGGTACTAGTTGAACCTGATATAATTACCTATAATATTGATGTATCACAGATAGAGAGGCACATAACCGCTCGAACCAAGGCGATATTGGTGGTGCACCTTTATGGGAAATCTATTTGGACTGCTCAACTGGAAGATATCGCAGAGAGATATTCACTCAGGATTGTTGAAGATAACGCTCAAGCAGTAGGAGCGATCCCCGATGAGGGCAGACTCTATACATTGTCCCAGAAGCATGACTCTGTCACTCATATTACAAACCCTTTGCGAAGAACCGGGTCTCTCGGTCACGCCGCAGGCCACTCCTTCTATCCGGGAAAGAATCTGGGCGCACTTGGTGATGGTGGAGCTGTCACAACCGATGATGACGAACTGGCGACCATTATCAGATCCCTTGCCAATTATGGCAGTAATAAAAAGTATGTGAACCTATACAAAGGATTAAATTCAAGACTTGACGAGATACAAGCTGCTGTTCTGCGGGTAAAACTACTTAGACTGGACAGTGACAATCAGCATCGCCGCGAAATTGCGCAATTCTATATCGATAATATTCGATGTCGAAACTTGATCCTGCCAGCCCAAGAAAATAGAAGGCCTGTATCCTGTGATTTATCACATGTCTTTCACCTATTTGTAGTACTTCATCCGAACCGCGATAAATTGCAGCTGTTTTTGTTGGAGAATGAGATAGGTACTTTAATTCATTATCCGATTCCGCCGCATAAACAGCAGGCTTATACGGAATTGAGTGGATTGCATCTTCCTGTCACAGAGAGGATACATAAAGAGGTGTTAAGCCTTCCTATAAGCCAGGTGCAGGATTTTGAAGAAGCAGCACAAGTTTGTAGTGTGATTAACCGATTTTAGATAGCCAGTCAAGATTTATGCATGGTTCATGTCAAACAACAGAAGCCGTTAAATGTATGGTAATCGATTGTTAAGTATAACCCTTTGGCTAGGAGGCATAATTAGAACTTTTACCTATTTTTGTGTTCTGTACTAAAAATAATCCATATGTCAGGTCACAGCAAATGGTCAACCATTAAACGCAAGAAGGGGGCGGCCGACGCAAAGAGAGGGAAGA
>CAYWCH010000264.1:0-3867 GCA_964456715.1 uncultured Anaerolinea sp.
AGATTCACATTGACTGCTGCCTGCCACTGATCGAGCGGATAATTCGCAAAGGCAATACTGCCGCTTTCCATGTGTTCAGGATCAAATTTGGGGTCAAGCGCCGCGCTGTTCACCAGCACATCCAGCGAACCGGATTGGTTGACGATCTCATCCACCGCTTTTTCGGCAGATGCCGGATCGGTGACATCCAGTTGAATCGGACGAACATCCAGGTTCTGTGCTTTCATGTCAGCAGCAATCGCGTTCACCGACTCCAGGTGAAGATCGGCGCAGTAGACCACAGCGCCGGCTTCGGCAAGCGTCCTACAGAACTCTTTGCCTAAAAGCCCGGCTCCGCCGGTTACCAAAGCTACTCTACCATTTATTGAAAACTTATCAAGAATCATGGTTCTACCGTATTCATCGTTTCGATTTTCTTCGAGCATCCTGTTTGAGCTGAATGGTAAATCGCTTGCGTCATTTCCAGAGCGGCAATCCCATCTTCCAGGGTGCAAACCGGATCAACCTCGCCTCGCACCACCTGAATGAAATGTCTCATCTCATCCATGAACATTGTATTGCGTTCAAAGCCGTCCGGCGGTCGGATATCTTCCCAGGTTTTTTGAGCGGCTGAATAGCACCTGGCAGTGGTGGTCGCGTTATCCCAGGTGATCGTCCCCTCCGTTCCGACGAGTTTGAGCGTATGCTCGCCCGGCCGCTGCAGGTAATCGAGGTGGACATGAGCCTGCGTGCCGCAGGCAAATCGTAGCGTAATATCCGCGGTGTCTTCCACATCTAGCTCCAAACCGCAGTTCGAAGTCGTTGCGCTCAGGTCAGAGACCTCTCCGAGCAGCCAGCGCATATAATCGAGAGGATGGCAAAGGGTGTTCACCACACCGCCACCCAGGTCAGCCCTGGCCGCGTAACTCTGACGAAAATCCTCCCAGGGATGCCAGTCCGGCAGGTATTCGCCCCAACAGGAGTATGCCGAGATCACCTTACCGATCCTGTTTTCCCGCAGCCAGCGCTCCACCTGCTGTAATCCGGGGTTGAAACGGAACTGGAACCCCGTCAGGAATTTTCCGCCGCCGTTATCCAGGGCGATCTTTAACTCATCGACGCCTGAAGACGAACTGGACACGGGTTTTTCCATAAGGATCGAACAGCCTGCCCTGGCAGCCGGGATGGCCACCGGCAAATGAAGCATGGTGGGATTCGCAATAATAACCGCGTCAGGTTTTAAGGCGAGCGCTTCTTCAACGGAGGTAACCAACGGCAGGTTTTCGAATGCTGATTCTTTGATCGTTGAATGGTATGTACGCAGAAGCACGATATCTTTTTCACCCAAACTAATCAGGTTTTGAAGATGTCGTCTGCCGATTGAACCAACACCTGCAATTACGGTTTTCAAACATCACTCCTTGATGGCTTGAAAACTGTCAAAGTTCTTTTCGCGGTGGACATAGAATGAACTCTACCATGATACCAAATTTTTACCGAATTATGCTTTGATGAGCTTGGGTCTCACAAGGATATTAAGATCGCAGCAACCAGTGCCAGTAGTTGATTTGAGCTGCTGATTTTTTCTGCCTGGAGTCATGCCGTCATTTCTCTTTGGTCACGACGAAAAATGCTTCTATTTCGTAATCACCATCCGGGTTATTAATTGTAACTGTGATTCGATATCTGCCCGGTTTGGGTAACTTAAAGTCTATTGAATTACTGCTCCCATCTTTGTTTAGGATAACCTCTTTTGTGGAAGTATCTAAAACGGTCCAGGAATACTCGATTTTGGTGTTTTGCTCAGACTGTATCAATTGCAGGGAATAATCATTGCCCTGGTTCGATAAAACATAATCGTCATAAATGAATGATCGATAGTACTGTAATTGGGTTTCATCGATCGGCAGATCCAGATATTCTGCCAGTTTTTCTGCCATCTGAACGGAAGCGTTTACTGAGCCGAACACAGAAACATGAGTCGTATTCGCGAAATGCAAATGGGTGAACTGATCCTGTTCATAGGTGAAATATGGAACCTGGTTTTCTGAAACGTATATCTTTAATTTATCTGTTAATTCAGGAACCTGCGAAATCACCGGTACAGTGGTGATGATCAATTGAATGTTTTCTTCTTTACACAGGTCCTGGATTTTTCGGAGGTAATTAAAATTCTCTTTACTCGTTGAGATTGACGCAATCCAGGATTTCTTCAATCCGCCAGAGTAATCCTCTTGGGAGATGATATTCTCTTTGGGATTTGCACCCATATCTTTGGTGATCTCCATGTTTCTTTCTTCAAAGACATGGTAAGTAAAATTTTTCTGGTAATGTGATAAAGGGTTCCAATACATACGAGTCCGCAATGCGGGAAAAATTGAAAACGCATTGTCCAGACCGAGAAACTCTTTTGCGACCATGTATTTGTTTATATCAAATCTTCCAGGGTCAAGAAATTCATAGACATACCCCATATCCTCACTACCGGTAACGTTAAGCGTAAACGATTCCAGAACGATTACCTTTGGGTGCTGGTATTTCAGCAGTTCCCGCAGTTCATAATATGTGACAAATGTGTTTTCACCGGGAACACCAATCACATAGGAGTTGACAGGGATGATACTGTCAATGATCTGCGGCTGGAATGTGCTGAAGTTATGGGAATTACCCATGAACACGACATCAATCGAGTTTTTTGGCAACTGATAAAACATAGACCATCGATGGTTTATGTCTTCCATGGCAACATTAATTGATGCGAAAACAATGAGGAAAATTACTATGAAACAAAAAAAACGCAATAAGCTCTTCTTCAATTAGTCACCTGATCTGATCATTTTCTTCATGAACATCAGATTCACAATTGTAACTTAAGAAAAAGAACTTTGAATCTTTGAGCAATAACAGTGTTTATTAATTAGCTTTTCTTACGTGACTTCTATTTTTGCATTATTCCAGTTTCTTCAATATGCTTTTTGCATTTTGCCAGGAATTCATAATCCTGGGAATACCAGTTTTTCAGATTTCGCACTGCCAGGTCACTTAACCGCTTATCAATATTATCCGGGCTTCGATGGGCAATAATGCTATCTCTTGGTAATGTGATTCTCTCGGGAAGACTCAACTTCTTTTTCAAGATCTCAAAATTTTCATCGAGAGTCTCTTGAAATCCGATAAAGAAGATATCCTGTAGCCTTGCGTTGAAGTAATCTTCATCTGTGAACCAATCCCAATAATGGTTGCGCACATGTTTAATGCTCTTCATGGCGAATTCGGCGTACTCGCGCTCATTGCTTGTTGAGGATGAAAGTGATTCACCAAGCTGGTTGGGAGTCGTAAATTTTTCAAAGGAGGTTTTTTCATCAGCGGTCCACGGACTGTACAAGCGGGGTTGACCCTCCCGCAGTCGACTGTAAAAACCGCTGACGAACCGCGTGATCGGGTCACGCAGGAAGAAAACAACCGCTTCCCCCTCCGGAGCATCTTTGAGTTTAAAACTGTGCGAATGAGGATAGATCACAAAGCCGCGATGATGATAATATGGTTTCAAGGCAAATTTAACTGCCGATCCACCGGTTTTACCGATATGAATCAGATGTATGAATTTTCTCCCCATTAATTCATCAATTTTTCGTTCCGTTCTCTTGATCAAATCGCTCACGAGTATCTCCAGAATGAAAAACCGATAATATTCAGTTGAACAATATTAGACGCTAGTTTAATAACAGGATTAATTTTACTATATTAACGACTTTTTTTATGGATTTTATATGGAATATTTATGGAGATTCCAGGGAATACTTGATACTTAAGATGCCAGGATGATCAATAAATGGGAAAAACAATGTTAAAATCAATTGGCTTCAGGCGTGGTGAATCTCCCGTTGG
>CAYWCH010000265.1:0-3848 GCA_964456715.1 uncultured Anaerolinea sp.
GAGGTTGCGGTTCGCCATGTGGTGGCCAACTGTTCTCCCCACGTGGTCTACGGGCAATTGATGGATCCTGCGGCAGTGCCGGAGCGGGCTTTGAAATTGACAAACTCTCGCAAACTGGCAGGCCGCGGCTTCACGGTGTTCCTCGGTCTGGACCGCTCCCCCGATGAGTTGGGTATCTTGGATCATAATTACTTTGTTTACGATACCTGCGACTCCGTCCGCCAGTACAAAACCATGGAAAGTTTCCAGGATAATGCTGTCCAGGCCACCGTCTGCCTCAACCGGGCGGACCCGAACTGCTCACCTGCGGGCACTACGATCCTTTACATGACCACCCTGTTCACTTCGGATATCTGGAGCACGGTCAAAGTGGAAGACTACTACGCGATGAAGAACAAGGTCGCCGCTTCCATGATCAAACGCTTTGAAGAAGCCACCGGCACAAGCATCCACGATCACATTGAAGAGATCGCCATTGCCACACCTGAGACCTACGCCCGTTACTGCGGCCATCCCCAGGGCACCATTTATGGTTATGAATCCCAGTACAGGGATGGGCTGATGCCCCGCATCATGATGGTGGAAGAAGATCATTTTGTCCCCGGTTTGCGCATCGGCGGCGGTTTTGGAGAGCGTTTGCTGGGTTTCCCCAGCAGTTACAAATCCGGCGCCAACGAAGCGCAGCGCACCTTGCGCGAAAAGGAAGGTGAATAACATGCTGTTTCAAAAAAGCCCTGTCCCCGGTGAGGACGTGAACCGCTTCTTACAAATCGTACCGGAACGCCGCAAGATGGTCGATGAGGCCTCCGCGGAGCGGCTGCCCACCACTTACGCAGTAAATGAGTTGGCGAAAGCGCTGCACCCCGGGTTCATCCCCGCCAGGATCAGCGCCATCCGTGATGAAGCGAAAGACGTCAAAACCTTTACCCTGGCTCCTGCCACCTCAGCGAAGGCTTTCCCATACTTCCGTGCCGGTCAGTTCATCACGCTCAGCGCCCGCGTGGGAAAATCTCAACTGACGCGTGCGTATTCACTCTGCTCTTCACCCAAACAAGCTCTCGCCGGTATTTACGAAGTGACCGTGCGTCGTGCCGGGTTGTTCTCCTCCTGGTTGCTCGATCAGGCGACTGTCGGCACGGAATTGACTGTGGGCGAGCCCAGTGGTGATTTTTGCCACGACAGCCTGCGTGACGCTGATACGGTGGTAGCCATCGCGGGCGGCAGCGGCATCACGCCGTTCCGCTCCATGATCCACGCGATACTGGAGGGTTCCGAAAATTTCCGGCTGATGCTCATTTATGGTGCTCGTACCCGCTCTGACATTATTTACAGGGAAGAGTTGGAAGCCCTTTCAGATGATCGGATCCGTGTCATCACAGTGCTCTCGGATGAAAAAGCCGAAGGTTATGAGCATGGCTTCATCACGGCCGATATCCTCAAGAAAAATGTACTGGGACCTGCCAGTTACTTCCTTTGCGGGCCAGACGCCATGTACAAGTTCGTGAAAGCGGAATTGGAAAAGTTATCCATCCCCGGCAAATACATCCGTATGGAACACAACGCGGTGGCCAACCGGGACCTGGCCAACCCCCGCTCTTTCGCGCTCAAAGTTCAAATGCGCGACCAAAGTTATTCCATCCCTGCCCTGGAGAACGAAACGCTGATGGCAGCCATGGAGCGTGCCGGGTTGACCGCGCCCTCCCGCTGCCGCTCTGGTGTATGCGGTTTTTGCCACAGCAAGTGGGTTTCCGGCTCTTATACCGTGCCGGAGGGGCATGAATACCGCCGGGCTGCCGACTTCAAGTTTGGGTTCATACATCCATGCTGCACCTATCCGGATTCAGATATGGAAATTGATGTACCGGTTGAGTAAAACTGACCTGGAAGGAGTTTTATGATTTACTTTATTGTCATTTACGTTGCATTGCTGATTTTGTATTTCTTTACCGAGACCAGCGGAAAAATGTATTTGCGAGCGCCCAACAAGATCATCCTGGCGTCCATGTTTTTTATCTTCGCGGCGGTGCAATTCAATAAACAATACGAGCTGCAGGATTTTCATCTGCTTTTGATCGCAGCGCTTTTCCTTGCCTGGTTGGGCGACGTATTCCTGTTGATCGATCTCAACCGCGGCGGAGATTTCTTCCTCTGTGGCAATATATGCTTCTTTTTATTTGAATTGGCATCCTGCATCGGCCAGGGACGAACCGTCGCTGATTTCTGGTGGGTCTTCCTGGTGGAGGTGCTGCTGGTTGGCTTGTTCATCTGGCTGGCAAAGAAGTATCCCGATACGCTGAAGTTGGGCAAGATGAAGTGGCCCATGACCCTCTATCTATCCACCATTATCCTTCATGGCATGATGGGTCTGGCACTGATGATCCTCCTGCCCGGCACCAACCTGGCGCTAATGGGATTGGGCTCCGTTCTGTTCATGATCTCCGATTTCATCCTGACCGTGGATAAATTCGTCATCCGAAACAACAAGTGGATCCTGCGCAGCAACAGTGCGTTTTACTTCACCGGCCTGCTGCTCATCGTACTCAGCATGGCATAGAAGACCTGCTAAAAAATCAACCAGCAAACCAAAAGGTTCAAAAAACCGCCTTTCTCTTGAAAGGTGGTTTTTAAATTGATTAACAGATAAGTAGTATAGTATATTAATATAAATAAGAGTATATTTGTCTATATCAGTGCGAGTTGGTTTTTCCCAAAATTTAAGTCACCCGGGTGATCAATAACGCATCCAATGGATGTTGGCAGCTTCGTGAAACAGGAGAAAAATATGTGTATGAAAGTGGATTTCGAAAACGTCTCGGTGGAAGGTCTTGAATCCTCCCCGGTTGCGAATACCTTGGCAGGATTGCGCGCGAATGAAGCCAGGTACTACAAGAACAAATACAACCATGATTTTATGGTATCACCTGCCACCGAGGATCAAAAGACCGTGGATTATGTGAGCAACATCCTGCTCAAAGAAAGAAATCTGAAGATCTCCTCCAAACCATTGGAGACTTCGATGTTTACGGTTGAAGGTATCCGGATGGCATATGTATTTTACGAAAGCGGGCTGGCGATCAACGTGATGTACACCCTTGCCGACGCCAAGAAGCGTGCGGTCGGGTTCAAGCTTTCGGAGGGCATGGAAGTTCCCGAAGAACTGGCTCCCAAATTCAAGTTCGCCCGGCAGAAGTCGAAGTTGGCCGGGGTTATCCGCGGCTCGTTCTTTGTCATCAAGGGTGAATACAACGGTTGGTGACCAGAATCAGTTAACTGCAAGACCGCTTTCCAATAGGAAGGCGGTTTTTTGATATATGCGATAATGCACAGATAGAGTATCATCGTCCAAGGATCAACCATTAACCAGGTTGAAATTTACACAATTTTTCGGAGGTGTCCATGCTGCGGCCGGAATCGATTGAGAACCGCTGGGATATCCTGTATCGCGATTTTCCCGAAGTCTATGAGGCGTTCTCGAGCACGCCATACCACCCAACGATCTATGAGCAGTTGGCTGGTATTTTCAACATGGATGGTTTGACCATCGCGGATGTGGGGTCCGGAACGGGCCGCTCGAGCTTTGGGCTGGCTGGTTACTCCGGTCAGGTCTTCGGTGTCGAATATGAACCCGCCATGATCTGGCAGGCTCAAAAAGATCCGCGCTCCAAAGGGGCGAACATAGTCTCCTTCCTTTGCGGAGATGCCCTTGCGCTGCCGCTTGCGGACGGATCTGTCGATCTCGTTACCGGTATCACGCTGGCACTCTATCCGCCGGAAAATTATCGTCAATTTATCCGTGAAGGGCTGCGTGTGGCGAAGCAATCAGTGATCTACGTGGGTATCGCACCCGG
>CAYWCH010000266.1:0-3848 GCA_964456715.1 uncultured Anaerolinea sp.
CTTCGGTAAGAGCTTTTAATTGTGCGTCCATGATTGTCAGTAAGTGATCTCCAATAAGCTGGAAGCAACTGAGCGGATCTTATCCGCGTCCATTTTGCTGAAGCGCATTGCCAACTCGAGGTAGGGAAGGTTGGCAGGTTTCGATATGAAATCAACCATTTCTGTTGAGAGATTGCCGGGCAATGCTGGGCTTTGCTCTGTTTGTGAACCTGATGCCTGGACTGCCACAGACTCAACAGTAAAAAGCTGATCCAACGGAATTTGCAGGACAGCGAGAATGGAAAGAAGCTGGCTGAATGGAATGGGTTCGAAATCCTGCAGGTGCGCTGAAAGATCTTCCACTGGAATGGCATTTTTATGCGAAAGCTCCTGCAGAGTAATCCCTTTCATTTCCAGTTCCTGATTGATCAACAGGGCGATCTTCTTTTCACGCACTTCCAACAGGTCAAGATTCACATTTTTCGGAATTTTGCTTTGCGGTTGAGCCGACGCAGACATACTGGCAAACGCTTGAAGCGGAAAACTTAAGTAATGCGATAAGGATTCTATTTGGGGAAGAGACGCACATTTTTCCCCGCTTTCCATGGCCTGATAATTATCCAAGGGGATGCCAAGCCAGTCGGCGCATTCCTGCTCCGACAGGCCGCGGTTTTCCCTCATTTGCCTGATCAGTATTCCGGTTTTTTTGGAGCGAATTATCGTCAACTCATCGTTCATGTCTTTTCCTTTACTGGCAGTAAATCCGCGAATGTAACTTAGTTATTATAGCATTTCCGTTCATTCGGTATTTCACCGGTTTTGATCGCGAAGGATATCCGCGATATTGATACCGAAAACTTCAGGACTCAATCGAAAACCGTTCACTTCAAGACGCGGAGTGAACAATGGCCGAATGCCGGTCGGTTTCAGCTCACCTGTGACCCTGCCTTCGGCATCCACCCCGGTCTGGTCAAATTTGAAGATGTCGGTCATGACCACAACATCGCTTTCCATTCCGGAAATCTCGGTGATGTACGTGATGCAGCGCTGACCGCCTTTTAGGCGCGACAGATGGATGATCAGATCGATGGCTGAAGCGATCTGGGAACGGATGGCTTTGACCGGTAATTCCACCCCTGCCATCAAGGTCATCATTTCCATGCGCGAGATCACGTCACGAGGAGAGTTGGCATGCAGGGTGGTAAGCGAACCATCATGGCCGGTGTTCATTGCCTGGAGCATATCCAGGCATTCGGCGCCACGTACTTCACCGACGACGATCCGGTCGGGTCTCATGCGCAACGAATTCCGGACCAGGTCACGAATGGAGACGGCATTCTTCCCATCTGAATTGGGCATCTTGGCTTCCATGCGGGCGATGTGCGTTTGTTGAAGTTTCAATTCAGCCGCGTCCTCGATAGTCACGATGCGATCGCCGTTCGGAATATAGCTGGAGATTGCGTTCAGCAATGTGGTTTTACCTGAACCAGTTCCGCCGGAGATGATGATATTCAACCGGGAAACCACACAGGCTTTGATAAAGGAAGCCATGTTTTCAGTGAGGGTGCCCATCTGGATAAGCTGTTCCATCGAGAACTTGTTCCTGGCGAACTTTCTGATCGTCACCAGCGGTCCATCGATGGCTACCGGGGGGATGACGGCATTGACGCGCGAACCGTCCGGTAATCGGGCATCCACGGTGGGGCTGTCGGAATCGATTCGCCGTCCCAGGGGCAGGATGATCTTGTCGATAATGTGGATGATTTCTTCATCAGAAGCAAATTGAATGTCAGTCTGGCTGAGCACGCCAGATTTTTCAATGAAAACCTGGCGTTTTCCATTGACCATGACCTCCGAGATTTCGGGATCATCCAGTAAGGGCTGCAATTTTCCAAATCCAAGAACTTCGTCCCTAATCTCTTTAAATATGGAATCGCGTTCGGCTTCGGAAACAGTGATTCTGAGTGTCTGAAATTTTTTTTGCAGGATCTCATTTACGATAGCCGTTCGTTGTTCCATACTGCCCGTTAGTGTATCTTCCTCGCGGACGATCTGCTCCAGCAGGTGCATTTTCAGTTTTTGCAGGTCTTCGGATGAGATATCCTGCAGAGGGCGGGTGTTTCCTGCGATCATGCGGCCTCTTTTCGATCAGAATCGGCCACGATCCAAACGATCTGAGATTTGTTGACTGCCATAAAATCGGCAGAAAAAATGAGATTTTTCCCTTCGAAGTTGTAGACATCGACCTTGGTCAGGGCGAGGTATGGCTCCGGAGCGTTCATTTCTTCTTTCACCCTTCCTTCAGCCCGAAGGTGGATCATGCCGTGAAGACGTTGAGATGGTAATTGGACAGTCACCCCGACAGGGATCTTCTGGATCACATCCGTAAAGATCTTGCCTTTGTCGTCAAAATGGGTGATCATCTTTTACTCAACTTTCTCAGACCTCGAGCGCGGGCATCTGATACCCCAACCCGGTACGCGTGACGATATGAACAGGGGAATGTGGGTTGTCTTCAAGCTTTTGGCGCAGCCGCGCGATGCTTACCCACAGGATCTCTTTTTCAGCCCGATAGCTTTCTCCCCAGGTGGCTTCGAGCAACTCCTCTGCCGTTAAAACCTGTCCAAGATGGTGGGCAAAGAAGATCAGCAATTTATATTCGGTGGCGGAGAGGTAAACCTGGTGGTCGTTCTTCCAGACCTCGGCCTTGGCTATATCGATGCGCAGGTCGCCGTGGATAAAAACACGCGCTTCTGAAGATTCAGGCTGGTTGGCCGTGCGGCGCAGCACGGCTCGAACACGCGCCACCAGTTCGGTGGCTGAGAACGGTTTCACGATGTAATCATCGGCGCCAATGTTCAATCCATTAACGCGGTCGTGTTCTTCACCCAACGCGGTCAACAAGATGATCGGGAGATTGGAAAATTGCCTGATCCGTTCACAGGTCTTGATCCCATCCAGTTTTGGCATGATCACATCAAGGATGATCAGATCCGGTGATTCATGCGAAAGCATATCCAATGCTTCTTCACCATTGGTTGCTGATACCACGTTGTATCCTTCGGCTTCGAGGTTCACTTTCAGCAGTCGAACATAGAGCGGTTCATCGTCGACGACGAGGATTTTTGTTGTCATTTTAATTTTCTCCAGTATTTGCTTCTTTTGCAACAGGTAAAACCGGAAGATGAATGGTAAAGGTCAGTCCCCAGCCCGGCGGGACAGAAGCCGTGATCTCACCCGAGTGACGCTCGATGATCTCCTTGCAGATCGACAATCCCAGTCCCGAACCGTGTACCTTTATCGACTGGTCAGGATCGCGGAAGAAACGGGTGAACAGGTGTGACAGATATTTCTCGGATATGCCTGGACCTGAATCGCGATAATCGATCAGAACCTGGTCCCGGGATTGTTTGACGGTGATATAGACTTCAGCCCCCGGAGCATATTTGATCGAGTTTCCCAGCAGATTATCGATCACCTGAGCCAAACGGTTGGGATCACCTTTGATGGTTTGAATGCCGGGGTCGAAATCCGTGTGTACCACCAGGTCAGGGTGATTTACGTGAATACGGCTGACTTCGTCGCGGATCAACGCGTCCATTCTGATCAATTGCGTGTCAAATTTCATCTGCCCGCTTTGAAGTCTGGAAGAATCCAGCAGGTTGTCGATCAACTCCTGCAAATGGTTCGTTTCGCGGTCAATGATGCGAAGGAAATCAGTCTGCGTGGTCACATCCCATTGGGTATCTTCGCGCAGCAGGGTGGTGGTGTAGCCTTTGATGAATCCCAGGGGATTGCGCAGCTCGTGCGAGATGGTATTAATGAAGTTCTCCTGCAGCCGGCTGACGCTTGATTGTGCTTTTACTTTT
>CAYWCH010000267.1:0-3815 GCA_964456715.1 uncultured Anaerolinea sp.
GAATGGAGAAATTAAGGCAGTCTCCTACGGAGTGATCACGACCGAGCCAACTGCAAAACCGGAAGACCGGTTGTCTGTAATTCATCAAAAAGTCAATGAAATTCTTCTTCTCCACCAACCCCATAGCGGCGCGGTGGAGAAGTTGTTTTTTCAAAAGAATGTATCCACTGCCATTGCTGTTGGTCAGGCCAGGGGGGTGGTATTGATGTCGTTCGCAGAAGCGAAGATTCCTGTGGATGAGTACACCCCAAACGAAGTCAAGCAGGCAGTCACAGGGTACGGATCAGCCGACAAACGCCAGGTGCAGGAAATGGTGAAAACGATCCTTGGTTTGAGCGATATACCCAGACCGGATGACGCAGCAGACGCGCTCGCGATCGCGATTTGCCATATCAACAGCATCGCCTACAAGAAACTTTCGAACGGATAACATGATCACAAGCTCAGCAAATGAACAGGTGAAATTCATTCGCAAATTACGCGAGAAAAAATATCGGAATGAATCCGGTTCATTTTATATTGAAGGCATCCGAATTGTAGTCGAGGCGATGCAGGTGCAGGGGCGAGTACAAACATTAATCGTTGCCCCTGAGTTGGTGCAGAGTAAATTCGCGGCAGAAATCGTCGAAACGGCTGGAAGACAGCATATTCCAGTGCTTGAAGTCAGTGCGCCGGTATTCGAGACTTTCTCCCTCAAAGACGGACCGCAGGGGGTGGCGGCTGTGGTAAGCCAAAAATGGGATACGATCGATTCGATCGATCCTCAAAAGATGGGACTCTGGGTGGGTTTAGACGCGGTGGCAGATCCGGGTAACCTGGGGACGATCATGCGAACGCTTGACGCGGTTTCAGGAAACGGCATCTTCTTAATCGGACCTTGTACAGATCCATACGACCCATCGGCGATGCGCGCAAGCATGGGCGCTGCGTTTTCGCTCAAGTTTGTGAAGACAACAGCCGATGAATTCGAGCAATTTAAAACGAAATCAAAAGTCCAAATGATCGGGACCTCTGATTCAGCCAAAAAGGATTATCAGGAAGTCAGGTATGACAGTAACCTGGTTCTCCTCATGGGAAGCGAACGACAGGGATTGCAGAAGGAACTGATGAACCTCTGCGATGAAATGGTGAGCATCCCCATGGCGGGAAGAAGCGATTCATTGAATCTGGCAGTTGCAACTGGCGTGATGCTCTATGAAGTATATAATCAGCATAGAAGGAATTCAACGAAATGATCGCGTCATTGGAAGGCACAGTCAGCCAAATCCTGGATGATAGCCTGGTAATCAATGTCTCTGGAGTTGGTTTCAGAGTATATGTCCCACGCCTGGTATGCCAGGAAGCTGAACCTTTCCAAAGCAAGATGCTGTTCACTTACCTGGTCGTACGGGAGGACGCATTAACCCTCTTTGGTTTCGATACAGTCGAAGAGCGCGATCTTTACGTTTTATTGTTGGGAGCCAATGGTGTGGGGCCAAGAACGGCGCTGGCGATCATCTCCACGATGTCACCGGGGTTGATCCGGAAAGCGGTTCTTTCGAATGAATCAGACCTGTTCACACGAGTACCGGGGGTGGGTAAAAAGACAGCTCAAAGCCTGGTGCTTCACCTGTCCGGTAAGATCAAGGGTGAGTTTGAGGAAGCCGGGTCGGGTGAACGCGAGCTTGACGCCGATGTGATCGCCGCGCTGACGGGGCTTGGCTACAGCGTGGTAGAAGCGCAGACTGCGGTGCAGACATTGACAAAAGATGCACCGAAAGACCTGGAAGCCAGGATCAGGTTGGCGCTGCAGTATTTCTCAAAATAAGCACGAAAAATCAGAATATTCAAAAGATGAAGTAAAATTACTCCACTATTTGATTATTTAACGAGGTCAATTTGATGGCTAGTTTGACACGTGAGTTGGGAATCGATCTGGGTACGACCAATACGGTGATGGCTGAAGGGAATGAAATCCTTTTACAGGAACCGACCACTGTGGCTGTCGTTGTTGAAGACGACGGCGCATTGAAGATGGTGGAAGCCGGCCAGGTAGCGAAAGACATGGAAGGCAAGGTGCCTGAAACCATTGAGATCATGCATCCAATGCAGCACGGGGTGATCGCGGAGTATGAAGTTACCGAGACCTTGCTGCATTATCTAACAGAAAAGATATGCGGCAAAATGCGCGTATTCAGACCCAGGATGATGATCACCGTTCCGCACGGCGCCACAAGTGTGGAAAGCCGGGCGGTGCATGAAGCCGGAATCGGCGCTGGCAGCCGCGAAGTCTATCTCATTCCTCAACCACTGGCGGCTGCGTTGGGAGTGGAGCTGCCGATCTCCACGCCATCGGGCAATATGGTGATCTGCCTGGGCGGTGGAGTGAACCAGGTGGCCGTGATCAGTTTGAACGGTATCGTTTCGGCGGATGCGCAGCGTACTGGCGGCTTGGATCTTGACGAAGCCATCATCGCATATGTCCGCAAACGTTTCGGGTTGGTCATCGGGCAGCCCAGTGCTGAATTGTTGAAAATTAGGATCGGCGCAGCCATTCCACAGGACGAGCAGTTCTCCATGGAAGTGCAGGGGCAAGATCAGGTGACCAGCCTGCCGAGGCCGGTGGTACTGACAACCGACGATATCGTCGAAGCGCTGCAAGACAACCTGACGGATATCGTCATGCTCACGAAAAAAGTGCTTGAAAAGACTCCTCCAGAATTGATCTCGGATATTATCGATCGCGGCGCTGCACTCTGCGGCGGCGGCGCCCTGCTGCGCGGCATGGATAAGTACCTGACCCGAGCCCTGGGAATCCCGGTCTACATAGTGGACAATCCATTAACCTGTACCGCAGAAGGCGCAGTAAAAGCGCTGGCGATGCGAGACGCGTTGAAACGCAGTCTGGCAAGTGGATAAACGAAAACCCCGTTCTGATCGAACGGGGTCTTTTTTCTCAGTTTCTACGGGAAGATCTGCCGGTGAGCAAGAAAACATAGTACAAGATCGTGGATAGTGCCTGGATGACTGCCGCGACGTAAGTGAGTGCTGCAGCATCGAGAACCTTGTTGACTCCTTCCATCTCGCTGCCATAGACGGCTCCTGACCCTGACAACCAGGCTTTAGCGCGATTGCTGGCATTTAACTCCACCGGAAGCGTAACCAGTGCGAATAGCGCAGTGGCTGCGAATAGGGCAAGTCCAATCCATGCCACTGTTGTTCCGGTATTGGAAGAGAGGAACAGACCGATCATGAAAATGATCGGGCCAAGCCAACTGCCAATGCGTACGGTGGGAACCATTGCTGATCTGATCTTCAATGGGCCATATGCGTCAGCGTCCTGCAGAGCGTGGCCGGATTCATGAGCCGCCACACCTGCAGCAGCAACGCTGTTGCTGCGATAAATGCCTGAACTCAACCGCAGCACTTTGGCACCCGGGTCATAATGATCGGTAAGCGTTCCGCTGGTTTCTTCGATCTTTATATTGGACAAGCCGTTCGTATCCAGCATACGGCGGGCAACTTCCGCGCCGGTCATGCCGGTTACACTGCGGACCTGTGAGAATTTTTTATATGCGCCATTTACTTTCAGTTGCGCCCATAGACCAAGCAGAAGGGCGGGAAGACTGAACAGCAAATACAAACCGTAACCACCGAAGTACATTTTTTTACTCCTTTTTGTTACCTTTCCATTTTTGCATTATAACGGCAAAAGATTTGTAAAACATTAATAAAAAATATAAAAATCCGCATAAATGCGGATTCTCATTCGTGTGTCCCTGGTGGGATTCGAACCCACACCGACGGCTTCGGAGGCCGGCACGCTATCCATTGCG
>CAYWCH010000268.1:0-2331 GCA_964456715.1 uncultured Anaerolinea sp.
GGTATTGCAAACCTCCCTGGCTCCCACCAAAATTCAATTGGGTCCCCAGCTCACCCGCGGACTCGGCGCCGGCGGCAACCCTCAAACCGGTGAAGCCGCAGCCGAAGAAAGCTACAAGGAACTCAACCAGGCCATGGCCGGAGCGGATATGGTCTTCCTCACCGCCGGCATGGGCGGCGGCACCGGTACCGGTGCCATCTCCATTGCCGCCCGCGTGGCACGCAGCCTGGGTGCCGTAGTTATTGCCATCGTCACCATGCCTTTCACCTTTGAGATGGGCCGCCGCACCAAAAACGCCCGCGAAGGCCTCGCCAAACTGCAGCCCTTCACCGATACCCTCATCAGCGTCCCCAACGACCGCCTGCTCCAGGTGGCTCCGTTGGACCTGCCCATCGAGATGGCCTTCCGTCTGGCCGATGACATCCTGCGCCAGGGTGTGCAGGGCATCTCCGAACTGGTCACCCAGCCCGGCTTGATCAACGTCGATTTCTCGCACATTCGCAATATGATGAAAAACGGCGGCGGATCGCTGCTCGCCATCGGTAACGGCGAAGGCGAAAACCAGGCCGTCCAGGCTGTGGAACGCGCCCTGCACCACCCCATGCTCGAAGCCATCAACCTCGAAAACGCCAGCGGCATCATCGCCAACTTCACCGGCGGCGATGAACTCTCCTTCGGCGAGGTCACCGATGCCCTCACCTATTTGCAGCAGAAGACCGGCAACCGCGTCGAGATCATCCCCGGTGTGGTCAACGATAAGTGCATGCAGAACCGCACCCAGGTCACCCTGGTGATCACCGGCATCGGCGGTTCGGCCGTGGACAGCTCCTTCAAATATGAACCGGTCCGCAAAACAGTCTCCGAACCGGTGTCACAATCGGAAGCAGCCAGTTACTTTGAGCAGCCCTTACCGCAGTCCATGCCGCTTCCGCAATTTGAAATGGCCGGCACACCCAACGACCTCGACATCCCCGCCTTCATGCGCCGCCGCCCCAGGGAATAAAAGGCAGGCAAAAATGGAATCGAGCGCGATCAATCACGTATGTCAATCGGTTTACCGCCAGTTCCCCGAACTGCACGGTGTTCACCCGAGTGTTCACAGCCAACCCGGCGGCAAGTACCTGCTTACCTTCAACGGCAAGGTGCGCACCGCCGACGGCAAAACCCTGCCCCGCACCGTCCGTGTGACCGCGGATGAAAAGGGCAGCATTCTCAAACTATCCACTTCACGATAGAGGCAGCCATGACCACGATGAACCCCACCATGAATACCACCGAGAAAATGCCCTTCACCCAGAAGGTCGAACTGCGTTTCTGGGACTTCATGCTCCCCGTGCTCACCCGCTCCGAGTTCGCCCGCAAGGTGATGCGCAACGCCATCACCTTCTATCACAACGAGAACCTCGTGCGCCGCGTCGCCTTCATCGCCATGGTGGCCTGCGCCGGTTTTGCCTTCGGCATCCTCGTATTCACCCTCAAGAGCATGATCGGCTAAAATTCACTCCTTGAAAACACAGGCAGCGGAGATTTCCGCTGCCTTTTTGTTTAACCCTGTTTGTATTTTGGTAAAATGCAAGTATAGTTAATAAATAGCGGCTGGTACATCGAGACTTTTGGCGTTGCTGACTGAATTATGAAAAAACCCACCCTGATCTTCATCCTTCTTCTTTTCGCGGCCTGCGCCGTGGGTGGATACATGCTGGCATCCAAAACACATCTCGGCTCCTCCACTGACTCCAATGCCGCATCGGGCAATTCCGCTACCTCGCTGGCTTCGCAGCAGCAGAATTTCCTGCTCGTCCGCGTGGATGACCTGACCGCTTCCGACCCGCAGATCATGGAAGCCTGGCTGGTGCTTACGCTCTACTCCGACCCGCCGCAGATCATGTTCGTCCCCATTTTCCCGCGTTACGACGCCGCGCAAAACAGTGAACTGGCGGCCTCCTTCGCGCTCGACAACCAGGGCAGGATGAGCAGCAAGCTGGTTGCCGAAGTGAGCGATATGTTCAAGGTCACCATCGACGGCTACATCCTTACCGACGCCGCCGGCATGAACGCCATCGCCGGTTGGTTCGGCATCGACGGCATCGCCGCCGGCACCGTCTCCGCCCAATCGGACGCCGAGAAGCACACCGTGCTGCTCAACAGCCAGACCTTTTTGCAGAAGGTCTGCTCGCAGATCAAGAACGGCAAGGCGCTGCAGCAGTACGCCAGCATCTACTGGTCGCAGCTCATCCCGGACCACTTCCAGACCGACATGTCCTTCGAGGTGCTCAGCGCGGTGCCGACGCCGAGGGCCCGCTGGCGCGCCGCGTCCAGGGGCACCTCGAG
>CAYWCH010000268.1:2341-3805 GCA_964456715.1 uncultured Anaerolinea sp.
ACAGCTCACCGTCTCCTGGGAACGCGTCACCCACGCCTCCCCGCCGCAGCAATGCGATGTGCTGTCGAGTGAATAAACTTGTCATTGCGAGCGCCATCTTTAGACACACTATCAATACAATGATTGATAATTTCCCGTTTTGATTAATGGTGCGCCTCCGTGAATCAATAGATTCATTCCGTAATAGTTGGAGGTGCATCCTACGCATACCACTGAGGCAAAATATGAATATGAACCGAAAAAAAATCAATTATCGAAGACTTTTTATCTGCTTTGTCTTTGCTATAGTTTATGGGGTGATAGCTTCTATGATAAAGCAAAACATCATTGTAGGAATTCTTGGTG
Organism: uncultured Anaerolinea sp.; assembly: GCA_964456715.1. Lineage (GTDB taxonomy): Bacteria > Chloroflexota > Anaerolineae > Anaerolineales > Anaerolineaceae > UBA6107. Next base: position 2,687 of record CAYWCH010000268.1, read on the forward strand.
GCACTGTATTCTTTATACTATCTTTTTTCCTCGACATACCAAGAAATGAGTGTCCAAAGTAAAATCAATTGTAGGGTGCGTTGTAAACGCACCGCATTCCCCCATTTGGATATAAAATTAACCCATGCCGGAATATCGCCGCAACAGGGTGGAAGGTGGAATCTATTTCTTCACCGTCGTCACATACAAACGTCGGCCAACCCTTACGACTGCAACCTCACGAGAAATATTGCATTTATCGTGGATGGATGTATCTCATCGCTTCCCTTTTACAACGATTGCGATTTGCCTTTTACCCGACCATCTTCATTGCATTTGGAAGCTGCCTGAGGGCGATTCAAATTACTCCGTCCGATGGAAGGAAATCAAACGTCTTTTCTCAAGGCAATGCAATTTGGAGATCGTACCGTCGGAAGAACGAAACGCGTCACGAATCAAACGACAGGAAGCCACGATCTGGCAACGTCGATTCTGGGAACATACGATCCAGGATGAAAGCGATTACGATTTTCACCTGGATTACATCCATTCGAACCCGGTCAAGCACGGGTATGTTTCGTGCCCGGCAGATTGGCAATGGTCGACTTTTAAGCGATTTGTGCAAAAAGGGGTTTATGATCATGAATGGGTTGGCGGCAATGAAGGACGTTTGCTTGGTTCCATCGAGGGAATTGAGTGATGGAGTTTAATGTTTGGTGCGTTGAAAACGCACCCTACTCACTATTCACTTGGGATAAATACAATGAAATCTAAAAAGGGTTTCCCACAAATTGGTAGGGATTTCGAAAAATGGAGTGATCTGGATTGTCTATTACCGATAATCGATCTGGATAGTGATTATGCAATGGGAATTGCAGATTTGGTATTAATTGCAGGATTGCTAAAATCAGATCAACGTAATAGAGGGGAATTGATTTCAAAAATCTATGCTAACTTATTTAATCCAAAAGGTTTTGAACATTTTTTATTTCAAAATATCATCATCTTATGGAAGAATAACATTAATATCACTGAAGAAGTATTAGAAAGGATTGCGGTAGATTTTTCACCGAGTGTATTTGGCGTTAAAGGCACACAACGGGATATCTATTCATGTAGTTATACACTTCGCCAAATTCT
>CAYWCH010000269.1:0-3792 GCA_964456715.1 uncultured Anaerolinea sp.
GTTTTTTATGCTTTTGGGCAGCGTTCTTCGCAATGGAAAGCAGGAACCCGGTTTTTCCCGAGCCAGGGCGCCCGGCGATGATGAGCAGGTCTGATTTTTGCAAACCGCCCAGCAGTTTATCCAGGTCGGTGAGGCCGGTGGGAACGCCGTAGATCTCCTCGTCGCGCTGCGATAACTCTGAAACGTGATCGTACGTCTCGCTCACCACCTGAGCAATGGGGACCAGATCATGCGCGATCCGCCGTTCACTCAAGCTGAAGATGTTCTGCTCTGCCTCGTCGATGATGGTGTCGATGGGTTTTTCCTGGTCGTAGGCCAGTTTGGCCAGTTCATTGGCTGAAGACAGCAGCCTGCGGCGAACCGCGTTCTGCTCGACGATCTTTGCGTAAGCCTCGGCGTGGAGGGATGATGGCGTTTGATTGACCAGCGAAGTGAGGTAACCCTGCCCGCCGATTTCGGTCAACTGGCCGTGTTCGTCCAGATCTTCCGAGACGGTCAGCAGGTCAATGGGAACGCGTCTGTCGTGCAGGCGGGTGAAACACTCCCACAGCCATTGATTGCGGATAACATAGAAATCGTCGGCATGGAGGATCTGCGCGATCTCGTAATACGATTCGGGGTAGATCAATACCGCACCCAAAACAGCTTCCTCGGCTTCACGACTGTTGGGTTGAGATTGAATCTCTGCTGAAACGTGATCATCCATTGGCGGAAAATCGCTCATTGCACACTCGATCGTTGCTGAATTTTAACTACTTTTTCTTCTCAGGAGAATCCGGCGGCAGTTCTCCGCCTTCGTCAGCCGATTTTCCCGATCCTTCGTCCAGGTCAAGGTTTTGCAGAAAATCTTCAAAAATCGAAAGGCGCTTTTTGCTTTCATCGGTTTCGGCACGGCCAGCCGGCGGGATTTCTATCGAAGGATTCTCAGGGTCAGCGGATTCCTGCTGAATATCAGGCGATTGCTGAATCCCTGCCGATTCCAGGATCTCCTCGGCAAGCAGGATGGGAACGTGTGCTCGGACGGCCATGGCAATCGAATCGGAAGGTCTGGCGTCAATATCGATCATTTGCCCGTCCTTTTCGACCACGAGATTGCCAAAAAACACATCATCTTTCAGTGCGGTGATCTCCACCCTGCGCAGATGCGCGTCCAGCTTCTTCAACATCAGAATCAGCAGATCATGTGCCTGAGGTCGTGCCAGTTCGATCTCCTGCAAGGCAATGGTGATCGATTCTGTCTCGTAAGGACCGATCCAGATTGGCAGATAGCGGTCAGTCTCGAGACTGCGCAAGAGCACGATGCGCTGCTGGCTCGTCAGGCTCACCCGAATGCTGTCGATCATTACTTCGATCATTTTTGCCATAATCTCTCCGCTGCCGTAATCAATTTATTCTAACATGCAGGGGAACCACGTGCAACAATCCTGATGAAAAGTACCCCGAATGAACCTTAAAGAAACTCGATTAATTAAACTCTTGCTTTTCTTAAGATTAACAAAATTTGATGTATAATACTGAAAATAAACCTGACCAGGAACGGATAGCCAACCTTGTCGAATTTGATGCATGCATCATTATCGAATATTCAAGCAGGGGTACATCCAGTTGAATGGGCAAATATCCTGATCGGTATCCTATAAGCAAATAACGGCATCAAAAGAATGCTTGGACATTGGTACCAGTACCAAAGTTTGATGAGACGTTTACTAAAGTGAAAGAGTGACTGACAATCAATCGTGATGAAACATACCATTCTCTTAATCGAAGGCAAACACGCAGACCACCCTTCATTTTCGGCAGGGTTGGTAAAAAAAGGATATCTGGTGGAAAGTGTGCCCAATGGTGCGGCAGCACATGTTCGACTGGATACTTCGAGCCCCGATCTGGCAATCGTTGATGCATCCTCGATGCGCAGCACCGGAAAGCGGATCTGCCAATCACTGCAAGATCGAAAACCCGGTCTCCCGGTCATCCTTATCATCAACGAAGACGGCGATGCCAATGATAAGGCAGGAGCCAGCCTGGTTTTGGCGTTACCATTCACCATGCAGAAGCTCGTGAACCGTGTAAAGCAACTCCTTCCCATCCAGAACAAATCCGATCTGCGCATCGGCCCGTTCCAACTCGACATCGAGCAGCGTCGCCTTGTCTGCGACGACCGTCAGATTCAGTTAACCCCACGCCTGGTTACCCTGATCAAGATACTGATGGATCACGCAGGGGAAGTGGTCGACCGTGAAGAGCTGTTCAAGCAGGCCTGGGAGACCAACTACACCGGCGATACCCGTTCGCTGGACGTGCACATGAGCTGGCTGCGGCAGGCGATCGAAGAAAACCCGCGTCACCCCCGCTATATCAAGACCATCCGCGGGGTGGGCTACCGTCTGGACATCGACCCGCTCAGCACCAGGCCCCGACCCCGAAGAAAATTGGATTACTAAACAGAACTCCGGTATTTCTACCGGAGTTTTCGTTTCAATCAGATTACTTTAATAATTGGATCGTCGTCGATCCCTGGGAATACAACGTCCCTCCATCCGAATCCATGGTGACAGTTCCTGATCCGGCCACCCAAACAGCCTTCCCGATGATCTGCACGTTCATGGTGTTTGAAGTGGATGCTCCAGTGACTTTAACCAGTGAATTTGCTGCGTAGATCGTCCCGGATGCAATTAATCCACCTGATCCGTTGATTTCTACATTGCTTGAATTCGATTTTCCCATGTATACCAACACACCGGGAATCGCGTACACGCTATTGGAGGTGTAAAAAGAGCTGATCGTCCCTGTGGCAGCCCCTGAGATGGAGAATTTGCCATTCTCAATATACACAAAGAAATTTTCAGCGTTGAATGGAATTCCTGAGGCCAGATCAAAGGCACCGTTGGTAATGAAGATCGAACTGCCATCCATGGTAGGCTTAACGGTTCCGCCAAAACTGATACCGCCGGTCCCGGTAAAATAGAGGACAACGTCTTTCATGATGATCGTGTCGCCACCGCCGCCGAGAGACAGACTGCTCGAAAAACAATAAACGCCGGGCGCGAAAGTGAGCGTGTAACCACCCCAGGCACCATACGATGCTGCAGATGAATAGGTACCCGGATAAACCGTCTGATTGGCGCCGCCCGAGCTCGAAGGAAATGTTCTGGAAGTCGATGGACAAGTGGGTTTTGTGATATCTTCCATCTCCGCTGTAACAGGTTGGGTTGTCGGCGAAGGCCAAAACGCTTCGGGTATATTCGGGTTCGCAGTATACGTACTCCACAATTGATACGATTGCGATGTATATGTTGAAATTGAAGCTCCCGAACTGGTATCGGTGTCATTCAAGATGAAGGCTGTTGTATTCGCGTTCGGAATAATTCCATTGCCAACGGTTGTCTGTTTTACTGATCCAGAATAAAAGCTTGTTGATCCCACGCCCATGTATTGGGCTACACCATCATAAACAAAAATATCCGATGAGCCAGTCACCTGGAGGCATGAGTTGGAGAAAATTCCCCCATGCTTCACCGTGATATTTCCATTCCCGGTGGCATGAATCCCTCCATACGGGGCACTTGAATAACTGCACGCGGTGCCGGTGGTGTAGATCATATTGCCGCTGGCAAAAGTGGTATTGATGTAAACCCGCGCGATCGCTTCTGCCGCGGTTTTGATCGGATCAGAGCGGATGACACCGATGAACCTGGGTTTGACAGTGGTGGTGATCACAATATGAACATCAATGTATTTGCGGCCATTGTAGTTGTCACAGGTTGTGGTCACCCCGCTGACACTGATATCGTT
>CAYWCH010000270.1:0-2146 GCA_964456715.1 uncultured Anaerolinea sp.
AGATAGATCCAACACATTCGGGCCGAGTTTGGCGGTGAGCTTGTGTTCTGATAGTTTGTCCAACTCGGCGAAATGGAAATAGCCGAACCACCAAAAGTTGACTGCCAGGCAGGAGCCGTCGGAAAAATCCACGATCAGCCGGTGCTTCACGGGCAGGTGATCGCGGTCGACGAGGAGGATTTCGCCGCCCATGCCCGTGTTCATCAGGATATAGCCGGCCGAGGTCAGCACTTTGATCCATTTGCCGTGGTGGATCACTGACTGGATCTTCGCGCCATCCAGATGCCTGTTCATTTCATCCAAAGGGATGTTCAGGCATTTGGGTTGTTTGGCTTCGACTTGAAGGATGGTCTTTCCCGACAGGGCTTGGTTCATTTCGCTGGCACGACAGGCGATTTCGGGGATTTCCGGCATATTTCCTCACTTATTATGGTACAAATATTCTATCATAAATTCGGAGGAAAAAGTCAGATTATTCTTTTAAGAGTAGCAAAAACCTCCATGAAATTGACTTGACATATTGTTGTCTCCCAAACGAAACGGGCATATAATTGAGTCACTATACTCTTTCCGAGAGGAGGAAACAATGGCTGGTGTAACATATGATCATGTAGTAAAGAAGTTCGGCGATTTTATCGCAATCAATGATTTGAACATCAAAATCGAGGACAAGGAATTTCTCGTATTGGTGGGCCCATCAGGGTGCGGTAAAACGACAGCCCTGCGCTGCCTGGCAGGTCTGGAAGAAGTGACGAGCGGCAACATCCTGATCGGCGACCGCGTCGTCAATGATATCGCCCCGAAAGACCGCGATATCGCCATGGTGTTCCAGTCGTACGCCCTGTATCCCCACATGACGGTGTTCGACAACATGGCTTTTGGCCTGAAACTGCGCCATGTGCCGAAGGATCAGATCGAACGGCGCGTGAACGAAGCCGCGAAAATGCTCGGCATCGAAGCCCTGCTCAAACGCAAACCCCGCGAACTCTCAGGTGGTCAGCGCCAGCGTGTGGCCGTGGGACGCGCAATCGTCCGCGAGCCGAAAGTTTTCCTCTTCGATGAGCCGCTCTCGAACCTGGACGCCAAACTGCGCGTGCAGACCCGCGCCGAGATCAGCAAGATCCACAACCGCCTGCAGACCACGTTCATTTACGTGACCCACGATCAGACCGAGGCCATGACCATGGCCAGCCGCATCGCCGTCATGAACAAAGGCATCCTGCAGCAGCTCGACACCCCGCAGAACCTGTATGACAAACCCGCCAACCTCTTCGTTGCCGGTTTCATCGGTTCCCCGGCCATGAACTTCTTCCCGATGAAGATCCGCAAATCGGGTGAGAACCTGTTCGTCGAGAACGAGACGATGAATATCAAGCTCCCGAAGGAAGCCACCGGTACATTCGCCAAGATGGTCGGCAAGGATGTCATTTTCGGTATCCGCCCGGACGATATCCACAATCCCGATTTCTCACCCGCCAACATCCACGGCGAGAGAGTCGAAGCCACGGTTGATGTGACCGAGTTGATGGGTAACGAGATCTATGTCTACCTGATGAGCGGCGGTGTCAACTTCTGTGCACGCGTCGATCCCCGCAGCCGCTACAAGATCGGTGAGAAGGTAAGCATGCTGTTCAACATGGACAACATCCACATCTTCGATCCATCCATGAACGCCGAGAATCCTCCCGCCGTTCGCTAAGCGACAAATTCAACTATAATGAGGTAGCGCAAGAGTCACTCTTGCGCTATTCTTATAAAAATTTCTTGACAAGGAGTCACCATGTATAAAATCGTTTTACTGCGACATGGCGAAAGCGAATGGAACAAGGAAAACCGCTTCACGGGTTGGACGGACGTTGACTTGACTGAAAAAGGCGTCAACGAAGCCAGGAGCGCCGGCGTGTTGATGAAGGAATCGGGCTTCGATTTCGATATTGCCTATACCTCTGTATTGAAGCGTGCCATCCGCACGTTGTGGCTGGCCATGGATGCCATGAACCTGATGTGGATCCCGGTGGTCAACAACTGGCGCCTGAACGAACGCCACTACGGCGCGCTGCAGGGCTTGAACAAGGCCGAAACCGCAGCCAAGTACGGCGACGAACAGGTGCACATCTGGCGCCGCAGTTATGATATTCAACCGCCA
>CAYWCH010000270.1:2156-3290 GCA_964456715.1 uncultured Anaerolinea sp.
GCTTCCCGGGTCATGACCGCCGCTACAAGGACCTGACCAAGGCCGAACTGCCCCTGACCGAATGCCTCAAAGATACCGTGGCGCGGTTCCTGCCATTCTGGCACGAAACAGTTGTCCCCGCGATCAAATCGGGCAAGCGTGTGCTCATCGTCGCCCACGGCAACAGCCTGCGCTCCCTTGTCAAATATCTCGACAACGTCTCCGAATCGGAGATCGTTGAGCTGAACATCCCCACCGGCGTTCCGCTGGTCTACGAACTGGACGACAATCTCAAACCCATCAAGCATTACTACCTGGGCGACCAGGACGCCATCAAGAAAGCAGCCGAAGCGGTTGCCAACCAGGGCAAGGCAAAGTAACTTTTCAAAACATAAAAGAGACCGGCTTTCGAATTTCGAAAGCCGGCCTTTTGTTTATGATTGTGTTTTGGGTTTTTGAAAACGCGCCCCGAGCAGCAGAAGAATGACTGCTCCAGCCAAGGTGAGCGCACCCATAAAGAGGAAGGCATCGGACCATAACTTCTCAGGGAACAGACGGATGAGAGAATCGTTGACGTAAAAGAGCCAGGTGTCGCCGGCAAAGAAAAGATGATGGAACTGGGTGAAGAGTTCGTCAAAATTGATGAAGGTCGCGAATATTACTGCGATGATCACCCCGATCGTCAATTGACCACCGCGCGCAACTCCCCGCATGAAGGTCGGCGTCCATTGCTTGACGCGGCTCCAGATGAACAACCCGATCAGCACGGCGATGGAGATGTACCAGGCGATCAAGGCCTTCTGGATGAGGTTCTTGACGTCGAGCATGTGGCTGAGTTCACGCTCGTTGTAGAACGAGCTTCCATCGGCGAATTTCAGGTCAGCCAGGAAGTCGATACCCTGGTTGTTGGTCAGGTAATCGAGCGAGATCTTGCCCCAGTAAAGACGGTCGGGAGTGGAGAAGCCAAACTCATCTTTTGGGAAGTTCGGCAAATTGTATTCGTAATCCAAAAAGAACGGATTTATTAAAACCCGGATGGAGGTCATTATCAGGAAGAAGGGGATGAGGATGGTGACCAGGATGGACAGGGCGGTATACACTTTTTTCATTTCAGATCGTTCACCTTTCCGGAGAGCAAAAAGTTGAGCACCATCG
>CAYWCH010000270.1:3300-3779 GCA_964456715.1 uncultured Anaerolinea sp.
GAGTTGGTGATCTGCTCGATGGGTGCCAGGTCGTCGGTGAAGACCATGCCCTCGGAGGGAGCAGGCTGCAATCCGGCGTAAGTCTGCGCCATGATCTGCAGAACGAACTGCGGCGTGGCGGGATCGGTGTAGAGGTACATGTAGTTATCCATGAAGTTCTGGACGGTGGTGGGCTGCATGGTGGCGAAGAGGATCGAGTTATACGAATCGGAGAGATCGGTCACATACAGGGTGGGAAAAACGGTGGCGATGGTTGCGTATAGCGAATCGATGAGGCGGCGATCACCGGGCGAGCGGCCGATGTTGATGACCACCACACCGTCGGGGTTGAGGTGGCTGCGCACGATCTCGAAGAATTCCTGCGTGGTCAGGGCGTAGGGGATGTAGGGTGGGCGGTAGGCGTCAATGCTGATGACGTCGTACTTCTTCTCACTGTTTGCGAGCGCCCAGCGGCCGTCCTGGATGATGACGTTGAGGTT
>CAYWCH010000271.1:0-3774 GCA_964456715.1 uncultured Anaerolinea sp.
GTCACCCGGCTAAACGTGAATTCATTGTGACTCGCGACACATGCGGTTTGCAACTACCGGCGATAAACTCCAAGTATCAACCATTTGGAGCCATCATGACTGAAGGAAAACGTACAAATAGAAATGTCATTGGGGAGATCATTTCTCAACTCTTGAACGTTCCGGTGCTTTCCGGGCTGTTCATTACATACCTGTATCTTCGTTTACCGCCGGGAGAAACCAATGCTCTTTCGGGTTTTATTTGGGTGATGGTTTTTGTGTGCGTTCTTCCACTCTGCAGTCTGTTTTTCTACATCCCGGTGCACGATGAAGAACGTCACGTAACCGTCCACCGCCAGCGCACTGCCAGTTTCATCCTGATGCTGATCAGTTATCCCATCGGATGGATTGTGCTCAACCGTATCTCTGCCCCGAAGATCTTTGTGGCGGTGGCTGCCACCTATACCTTTGTTACGCTGGGGCTGATCTTCTTCAACCTGCTGCTGCGATACAAGGCCAGCGGCCATGCCGCGGGAGTTTCCGGTCCGGTGGCGTCAATGATTTACATCTATGGCATCTTTGCAGCACCTTTATTGCTGCTTTTACCATTGGTCACCTGGGCACGGTTGGCTGCCAAAGGTCACAGCTTTTGGCAGACGGTGGTCGGTGCCACCCTTTCGGGTATCATCTCAATATGCGTCTTGTGGGCATTCGGCTTTGCGCCATTCCAGGGCTTGATCTGGTAAACCCCTGTGATTCTTCGCTGAAATACTATAATAGAGGTATCACTCCTGTGATGCCTCTTTCTTATAATTGTTAAGGATGATGAAAAACATCAAGCTTTGGCTTTCTCGTTTTCTGATCCTGGTGGTGACATTCCTTAACCTGGAATGCGCCATCTCTTTTCTCGTTAATCCAGGCTCATATGCACCTGCTTACGAATTGACAGGCGACGTCGGCAACGCCATGATCCAGTCGCTGGGATTGCTCTTTGTGATGTGGAACGTGCCCTATGTGGTGGCTCTGATTCACCCGCTGAAACACCGGTTGTCGCTGATCGAGGCAGTGATCATGCAGGGGATTGGCGTGATCGGCGAGACGATCCTGCTGTTCTCAATTCCTGGCAGCCATCCAATCCTGACGGCAAGCGTGATCCGCTTTATTATTTTTGATGGGGGAGGGCTTGTCTTGCTATCGATCGCGCTATTCCTTGCATTGCGGCAAAAACAAACACAAAAGTAAACGGCTGCTCATCGCAGCCGTTGTTTTACTTGAAGTATTTTTCGATTAATGGATTGATGGCTTCCCAGTTGGGCAGCAGCACCTGACCGCCGCCTTCAGTTACCCAGGGGGTGATCATGGTGTTGCGGTCAAATGTCTGCATGTTGAATCCGCCAATCGACGAACAGAATACGCTGAAGACGATGCGCGGCCAATAGAAGAACGGCACATTGCTGTCGATTGATTTTATGATGGCGTAGGTGACCTGGGGGATCCGCCACCAATTTTTGGGCTTGAGCATTTGGACGAACGCGGATTTGAGGAAAAGCTGTTGGCGCTGTTGACGGAATATATCGTCGCTGCCGGTACGGCTGCGGACAAAAGTTAGCGCCTCGGGGGAGTTCAGGTGATGGAACCCGGCGGTTAGGCCAGCCATGTCAGCGGGGAGGACGATGTCCACGCCGCCCATGGCCTTGACCACATCTCTGAAGCCTTCCACCCTGATCCGGACCGTGTAAGGCTCGCGCACGTTGAAATCCTGTGCGACGGTTTCAGCCGCGGCTTTGGGACCGGAGCCGGTTTTGTCGATCTCGGCGAAGTAATGGGCGGTGTTGATGCGATTCTGGCCGTGACCGGGGATATCCACGTAGAGATCGCGCGGGATCGAAAGCATGTGCATCACCGGGATGACTGCCGGGATCGAGGTGAGGATCATGGTATCGCTGCGGCCCATTGCGGAATGATCGTCGGTGGGATCGATGCCGAGCAGCAGAACGTTGATCCGCCAGGGTGTGAAGAGCAAAAGGAACACCACCAGGCAAATCACGAGCCACTTTTTTTGTTTTTTAATCAACCCGGAGGTTTTCCCTTCGGGCTTTGTGACGGGCATCGGCCGGCAGTCTTCCAGAGAGAATGCTGCGCTCATACCTGCGTATTGATCCAAACCACTACCGTTAATATTTGCACTCATAAGTCAGATTTCTCCAAACGGACCATTGTACTGCGTAAATCGCTAAAATGTGGGAGTATCTTAAAATTAAATTAATAAACCGGGTGAACTCTCGCTCACCCGGTTTGATTTGAGTATCTTCCAGATTATACGAAGATGATCTGTCCACCTTCAGACATTTCAATGAATTCCATGGCGCCCAAAACATCGGCGCCGTCCACCAGGTCGGCTTTGGTTAATTTCATCATGTCCATTGACATCTTGCAGCCATAGAGGTGAGCACCGGCATCCTGGATCAACTGCACAAACTCACCCACGGGGGGGAAGTCCAGCTTGGCGATCTCTTTGCGCATCATCCAAGAAGCCATTGCCGACATCCCGGGTATGACACCCACTAACGTTGGGATGTGGAAAGACGGATGCATGGAAGGATTGCCGACAACAGACACATTCAAGTGATCCATCTTCTTCTTGTTAATGATATCCAATCCCCAGAAGGTGAAGAATACATTAACTTCCACACCAGACATGCGGGCGGCATTGGCCAAGATCAACGGCGGATAAGCCATGTCGAGTGATCCTTTGGAGGCGATGAGGGAAAGCTTGCGAACAGTTTTCTCAGCCATTACTTGATCTCCTTTTGATGTTGAGGGATTAGATGCAGCCGGTGGGTTTCTTGAGGCCGGCAACTTTGGCAGCCAGTTTACCCGGTCCGCCGGGGAAGAGGCTGTACAGTTCCTTGGTATCGACATCGGTGTTCTTGGTGATGTTGCGCAGGGTGGGGGCTTCACCTTTGGTCGTAAACTCGTTGCGAGCATAATCGATCACCACCCAGTGGCGGGGAGTGAGGGTGATGCCTTCGCGCTTGGCGATGGCTTCGGCGACTTCTTTGGTCCAGGCGTTGGCGTCCAGCATGTAGCCATCTGCGTCGAACTTGACTGAATCGAGAACGTTTGCCATTTTTTGCTCCTTAAGAATGAATTAAGTATCGATATTTTGACCGGAAGGGGAGTATTCCGGTTGAAATTTTTACGGACGTTTCCCGACCATGGAGAATTTAGCGGGAAGGGGAATGGGCAGGCCGTTGCACATCAGGTTCCAGTACATCCATTTGAAGCCCAATTTTCCCACGTGGTTCAGCCAACTCTCGCCGAGCAGTTTCATCGGACCGATGCCCGGCAGCGGATATGCACCGGGGAGGGGTTCGGTGTCGAAGCTGAAATCGATGAGCAGGGCTTTGTTGAACCCGGATTCGATGAAGCAGGAGACATGGCCGTCGTAATCGGGCTGGAGTTCCTCACCGCGCAGGGAGCGCAGGATGTTCTCGAACAACACATCCGATTCGAAGTGGACCGTGGCGCCGGCTTTCGATGCGGGTACATTGGCTGCGTCGCCAATCACCCAGATGTTCGGCCATTTGACCGATTGCAGTGTATTCTTGTCGGTGGGGACGAAGTTGAGATCGTCACCCAAACCTGAGCGGCCGATCACGTCGGCGCCCATGTTGGTTGGGACGGTGACGAGCAGATCGTAATCGATCGTGCGTCCATCCCAGGAGCTGATGGTGTTCTTCCCTGAATCCACCGCGCTGACTGCGAAATCGGGTTCCACATTGATGCCCTTGC
>CAYWCH010000272.1:0-3769 GCA_964456715.1 uncultured Anaerolinea sp.
TCATCGTTATCGTATCGATGATCGTGTTACGTTTAAGTGCGGAGATTACGCCGAGCAGGATGCCCACCACGGTGGAAAAGAGCATGGCCAGCAGCGTCAATTCCATGGTCATCGGCAGCCGTTCAGCGATGATATCGACCACCGGGCGTGACCATTTGATGGAAGTGCCAAAATCGCCCTGGCCGATGTTCACGAGATAGCGGCCGAACTGGACGAAGATGTTGTCGTTCAGCCCGTAGCGTTCGAGGAAGGCCTCGCATTTGGCGGGCGTGGCGCGTTCACCCAGCATGGTGACACATGGGTCGCCGGGGATGAGGCGCACGATGATGAATGTGATCAGGATCACCCCGATCATCACGGGGAGGAGCAGGAGCAAGCGGCGGCCAAGAAATTGTGACATGGCATTACTTTCTTTTAAAGAGGTTGTGGGTGGGGTCGGTTGACCAACCCCACCCTGGTAACTTAGTTCAGATTACTCGGCAGGTGCATTGAGGAATGCACCGAAGAAGGCACCGAAGTACTCGAAGGTGCCGGTGCGGCCAACATGGTTCGGGCTGGCGGCATCCCACTGGGCGACGAATGAAGCCACAACATCATTGGCATCGAACGCAGCACCGTTGTGGAATTTGACACCCTGGCGCAGGGTGAAGGTGTATTCGGTCAGGTCAGCATTGACTGTGTAGCTCTCAGCCAGCGAAGGAATGACAGTCGTTCCGCCAATCTCGAAGGCCAACAGAGCTTCGTAGACCTGCTCGCAAGCGCGCAGGGTCTCACCGTCGGTCTCATCTGAGCACCACATTTCAGAGGGTTCGCCGTTCTGCATCCAGACGAAGGTATCGGTACCGTTGCTCATCACGCTGAAGACTTCATTACCGAGCGGGCTGGCGTGGGCGCCTTCAACATTGGCCTGGTAGGCAACACCTGAACCACCGTGGGCAACCGGGACCATCATGACATAGTCTTTCAAGAGTTGATTGATCGTGTCGTAGTGAGTCTGGCGGGCGGCAGAATCAGAAAGTTTGCCGGCAGCGGAGATCTCTGCAACCATATCGGGGTAGAGAGCGCCGAACTGCTGGTTGGCGTCGTTGCCAAAGTGATAGTCATAGAAGTTGGTGGCATCAGGATAGTCAGCGTTCCAACCCAACAGGTAGAATCCTTCCTGTCCGGCGGAGGTGGCATCGATGAAGGCTGCCGATTCCATTTCCTTGAGGGAGACTTTCACGCCGACCTCAGCCAACTGTGCCTGGATTTCCTGGGCTACTTTGTCGGGGCTGGGCAGGTAGGCACGATCAACCACGCGATACGAAAGCTCGATCTCAAGCGGGTTGGCTTCGTCGAAGCCGGCTGCGGCCAGTGCTGCCTTGCCGGCCTCAGGATCATAGTCGTACCACTTGACATCGGGGCTGGCGCCGGGGAGAACGAAACTGGGAACGAAGCTGTTGGCTACGCTCGAGCCGGCCGGATAGAACTGATCGACGATCCTCTGGCGATCGATGGCGAGGGCAATGCCCTTGCGGACGTCGAGGTTATCGAAGGGTGCGATGGTGTTGTTGAAGCCGATGTAGAAGATGTTGAAGCCGGCGCGCTCAACGAACTTGAGGCTGGAGTCTTCTTTGATGGCGGGGATGTCATCGGGACCGGGATTGTCGATACCGTTGACAGTGCCGGCCTGCAGCTCAAGCAAGCGCTGGGCTGACTGCTCGGACCAGCGGAAGATGAGATTCTGGGTCAAAGCCTTGGTGCCCCAGTAATCTTCATTCGCGATAAAGACGACGCTGTCGCCGCGGTTCCATGACACCACTTTGTAGGGTCCGGTACCGTTGGGGGCTTCACTCATCTTTACGGAATCGCCGCTGTTGGCATCCAGGTAATCCTTATCCTGAATGGAGAAGACCGAGAAGGCAACCTTCGAGGGGAAGGCCGGGTCGGGAGCGCACAGGGTGAATTTCACCGTGTACTCATCGACAGCCTCGATCGACTTGAACTCGCCGCCGTAGTCGCAGCTCTCGGCTGATACAACCATGGGCTGGAAGTTCGAGTCGGCGGGTGCGGCGGTCGCGGGTGCTTCGGTGGCCACGGGTGCCGTGGTGGCCGCAGGGGCCTTACCACACGCAGCCAGAAGCATGGCCATGATGACCAAAAAACTAAATACTACTGCAAGATTTCGACGTTTCATTTCTAACTCCTCCTATTGAGTTAAACGAAAACTGGGATCCTATGTCTCCCGGATCTACAATACTATTGAATCGATCGCGCCATCACCTCCTTTTATTGGTTTCCTCTTTCAAAGAATATATCAGACGATCAAGCAAGCCAACATGCTACGGAATGGTCTTTGCTTTTCTCGATAAATTTCGGTTCTTCTTCGGCGCATTGCGCCACCGCGATCGGGCAGCGCGGATGGAAGCGGCAGCCCTTGGGCGGGTTGAGCGGGCTTGGCACATCGCCCTTGAGGATGGTGCGCTCGCGTTTGAGCGTGGGGTCGGGGATGGGGATGGCAGACATCAGCGCCTTGGTATAGGGGTGCAGCGGGTTGCGGAACAACTCGTCACGGTTGGACAGCTCCACCATCTTGCCCAGGTACATCACACCCACACGGTCGGAGATGTGTTCCACCACGCCAAGGTTGTGGGCGATAAACAGATACGTCAACCCAAACTCGTTCTGCAAGTCCTTAAGGATGTTCAGCACCTGCGACTGGATCGAGACGTCCAGCGCGGAGACCGGCTCGTCGCAGACAATGAATCGCGGCCTGAGCGTGAGCGCGCGGGCAATGCCTATGCGCTGGCGCTGCCCACCCGAAAATTCGTGCGGGAAGCGGCGCGCGTGGTACTCTTCCAGACCCACCTTCTTGAGCATATCCACGGCCATGCCGTAGCGGTCATTCTTGTCGCCCACATTGTGGATCTGCAAGCCTTCCATCACCGATTGGCCGATGGGTACGCGCGGATCAAGCGAGGCATAGGGATCCTGGAAGATGATCTGCATATCGCGGCGCGCCTGTTTGAGCGCGTCGCCTTCCAGCTTCATCACATCGTCGCCATCGAAGAACACCGATCCCGCAGTGGCGTCGGTGAGGCGCAGCACGGTGCGCCCGATGGTGGTCTTGCCGCAGCCCGATTCCCCCACCAGACCGAAGGTCTCTCCCTGGCGCACGGTAAAGCTGACGTCATCCACGGCCTGGACGTAAGCCCAAACGCGCTGCAAGACTCCGCGGCGTACCGGGAAGTATTTCTTGAGGTTCTTCACGACCATCAGGTCGGTGGTTTTGGCGGTGCTCTTAACAGACAATTCGCTCATAAATCCTCTTTGGACATTAACTGGAGTGAAAGGTATCGGCTTTAGAATTAAGTTATTTCTTAATGGGAGCTTTATGACCGTCAGCGTCGGTGTACAACCAACAGCGCACGGTATGCCCGGCTTCGATCTCGGCCAGGTCGGGTTTGCGTTCGGTACAGATTTTGAGACCATACTTCTCGCGAAGCAGGCAGCGCGGCGCGAACCGGCATCCGGCCGGCAGGTCGATGAGGTTCGGCACCAGCCCGGGGATGACCTCGAGGCGGTCGACCACCTTCCCCAAAACGGGGATGGAACCGATGAGACCCTTGGTATAGGGGTGCAGCGGCCTGGCAAAGATGGGTGCCGCGGCGGCGTACTCCACGATCTCACCGGCATACATCACCGCCACCTGGTCGGCCATCTCGGCGATGACGCCCAGGTCATGGGTGATGAGGATGACGGCAGTGTCGAGCTTTTCGCGCAGCCCTCG
>CAYWCH010000273.1:0-3446 GCA_964456715.1 uncultured Anaerolinea sp.
GCCCGCCTCTTCATTTTTCCCGGCGGCAAGTTGTGGGAAGCGATTGTTCCCAATTTCATCCCGGACGGTACGCCAGGGGCAGATCCTATTTTCTCGGACCCATAAGGATCGAGGGGCACCGTGAGTCGGGTCTGGGAAAGGCGGAACTTCCCCATTTCTGCCAGCCAGAACGATAATTCGCTTTCGACGTTGTGCAACCCCATAGTTTGCGGCGTCAACTTCATGTTTTACGACTTTGTAATCCAATTCTTCCAGTCCCGTAACAAGTTTGTTGTAAAATTTGAAACCGTGCTCCGTTCGTACCAACCCGGGAACGTTCTCGAATAGGGCAAAGCGCGGCATAAACTCTTTTACGAATTCAAGGTATCGAAGAACCAGACCGTTTCGCTCATCGCTTGCTCCCTTTTCGTTACGCATCCGGGTGAACCCTTGACAAGGCGGACAGCCGCCTAAGATGTCTAACTCTTCCTTTTCCAACTTTAACTGTATTCGATATTTTTCCGGCGAGAGAGAACGAATATCCTGATTCGTGACCGTCAGCTTAATATTATTCTGGTATGTGGATATTGAGCTTGGGTCGATTTCAACGGCTCCTACTATATTGAATCCGGCTTGTAAAAAGCCAAGACCGGTTCCTCCGGCGCCCGAGAACAAATCGACTATTTTAGGTCGTTTTACATCAGATAGTGTCATGAGATCATCCACGCGTTTTCTCAGGTCGAAATAAGTACTGTTCGAGATCTTCGATACACACAAACCAAGTTTTCCCTCTTTTGGTAGCCTTAAGTCTTCCTGACCAACAGGCCCTGCGAAGAGTGGCGGCATTCACCTCATACAGAGCTGCTGCTTCCTCAAGCGTAAAATTCGCGGGAAGGAGATTTTTACCGGCATCTGCAATCCTCTCCGATATCGTCCGATTAATTTCAGGATCATTTTTATTCTGGTTTGACACCTCTATTACCGTCGATAATGCATCAAGTGAGGAAACATTGGCTCCATGGCCTTCGATATCCAGGAGGAAGGATGAGAATGATTTCTCGAGCCATCCCTTTTCCACAACTGAAAAAGTCACTGGGGTTTTTCTTAGAAGGAACTTACCCATTTTTAGATTATACACCGAAATCACGATATCGTGAATTATTTCCATGAGTGGTTGCATAAACCGGTGGAAGGTGAACTCATTAAACGGACTATTGACCTGCCCTCCAGAAACTGCTCTAGTTTGAATGTTAGGAACAGGATCGGTATACTTGGCAAAAGGCAGGAAGTCATATCAAAACAAACGTATACAACCGAACAAATCATCAACAAACTGCGCGAAGCGGAAGTGCTAATCAGCCAGGGGAAAACCATCCCGAAAGTGGCCAAAGCACTCAGCATCAGCGATCAAACATATTACCGGTGGTGCAAAGAGTATGGGGGATTACGCACTGATCAAGCCCAGTGGCTGCGGGAACTAGAGCTGGAAACAACCGGCTGAAGAAACTGGTAGCCGATTTATCCCTGGATAACTCGATCCTCAAGGACACGCTGCGGGGAAAATAATCAGCCCGCCAAAACGGCGGAAGGTCGTCACACAAATCTAGAAAACGTATGAGATCTCAGAACGCGGGGCATGCCGGGCGATTGGACAACCCCGCTCCAGCCAGCGGTATGAAGAACAAATACTTCCATACGAAGAACCGCTGATCCAACGGTTCATTAAGCTGGCTTCGAAGTACGGTCGCTATGGCAATCGCCGGATTACCGGGCTGCTGCAGGGAGAAGGTTGGCAAGTGAACCGCAAGCGCATCAGACCCCATAGTGCAATAAGCTATCGACCGCCTGCTCCCCGGGTGGTTCAGCCCCGATCCATTATCGGGACTCTACTTGCTCCATTGTCACCGGTATTAGCATAACAATTGGTACGTACTTAGGGGGGCAGGTCAACAATCATCCTATTATTAGTCGAATCACCTTTGTCAATAAGTGCTTTGCGGATTTTACAACAACTTTTTCGCCTCTCGGAATATCCTATCGACACCGATCTTAGCTCTTTTTATATCCGTATCAGACCAAGTATCCGGATTAGCCCAATAATCTGCTTTGATGTAACATCGTTCGGCCAAATCGTGATTTATCCTTCTTAATTTGATTGATGCAGCAGTCCAAAGCCTAGATAATTTAGCCTCAGTTTCCATATTTCTATTTTCAATTTTTCTGTCTAGCAGCCCTAAATATATTCGCGTTTCGTTTAACGATACGTACAAAGCAATTAAAGCCTCTTCTTCTTCGCTCCCTTGAACTTCTCGGCGCGTCTTAAGTGATTCGATAAGATTGCGTAGTGGTTCTAGTAGATTAATTAAGAGCCCAATATCCATTCATAATCCTTTTGTAGATTGCCGAAACGGTACAATTTATCGAAAAAACCAAATCCTGTTTTAGGTCTTATTTGGCAGGAGTTTTGCTAAAATCCTCCAAAACTTTTTTCAATATTGCCACCATTGGATCAGAATAGTCGGGAACTCCATTGCCGGCGATTGTTTTCAAGATATGAGTGATAACGGGTGTTAAAAACGGTTCTGCAACTGTGCAAAATCTTTGTGCTCCTGGCCAGTAAGCATATTTCATTGATAATCTACTTTTGGATTTCTCATTCAGGGTTCCCCAATCCTCCGGAAATGACGTGATTCTCTTCGAAAATAAATCTTTGGGCAATACAAGAAAATTTCTCATGTCCCCATCAATCGGAACAAAAGGTAGAACAAATGGCCCTTCTGATAACTCGCCGACTCTGCCTAATAGACTTTGAATTTTTCCGGAAATTTTATCTGGTTTCATACAAACAGACAGCGTGTCCTTTAAGGTAATATTTGCCTGATCAAGTTCATGTAACACTACCGTGTTTACTATGCCGAGATTCTTTTTCCAAAAACCATGTAAATCACAGTCTGCAGATAAAACCAAATAGAACGCATCTTCACCCCTAATAACATCTCCACATCTTACCAAATCATCCCCTGTTTCATTTTGAAAGTAAAGGCGATAAGACCACATTTTCTTAACAGCCACCGCGTCCGGAACAGGCATATCTTGAGCAGGTTCGGGTATCTTTTCGACAAGCTCGTAAATATCCTTACTTGCCAACGCAAATCGGAATTTTTCTGTAATAAAATCAACGAAATCTCTCTTACCACCATCACCAATAACAATATGGTTTTTGACATCATTCAGGAATATTTTCCCCATATCTGAGAGAATCTTGTCCATTGATTGTGTGGCTTTTGTTCTCAAGACGTGAGCAAATCTAAATGAAAAATTGGTTTGATATAATTGTTCAGCTTTTTCTAGAAGAGCAGTTGTTTGGTCATTACCGTCAATTGCTTTGTCTAGGTAAAAGAGTCTTTCTTTGTAAATTTGGAACTCCGGTTTTGCTAGAATACGCCCTATCTCTTCTTGTTTATCGG
>CAYWCH010000273.1:3456-3743 GCA_964456715.1 uncultured Anaerolinea sp.
GAACGTTTTATTTAAAATCTCTTGAAGTAGACTTTCTGAATTGGTATCAGAACTCGCACCTGGATAATCCCAATCAAATATGACGATATCGGCTCGGAAAGCCCCGTTTTCAAGTGTGTTAATATAAAATGAGGGATTTGTATATCCATATACATCCCACGTTGAAGTTCCATCTTCACTTGTTGCTTTGAGAAGAGTTTTTATTAAGTTCTTAATAGTTTCATCGGTCCATGGTTTTTCGGTTTGAATTAATAAATACTCGAGATTTGAGGAGTTAAGGAGTTCGG
>CAYWCH010000274.1:0-226 GCA_964456715.1 uncultured Anaerolinea sp.
AGCGGTTCAGACACCTTCATCAGATATGCAGGTGGCTGTTCAAAAAAAGAAACAAAAAGCGTCCGGGTTGATCCGGACGCTTTATTTGTGAGCAGTAACGAACTCAAACGCTGGCCTTGACGCCGAGCCAGAGGTGGTTGGGGAGGACCATCTGGTTGCTCTGCACTTCGATGCCGACAGTGCGCTGTTTCTTTTCGGCAATCATGCTGGGGTGGACGTAACACAG
>CAYWCH010000274.1:236-3735 GCA_964456715.1 uncultured Anaerolinea sp.
TCTGGCCGTATTTATTTTGGTAATATTCAGTGGCGCGTTGGATTTTGGTCACCAGATCCACTTTTGGGTCGTTGTCAAACCAGAGCATACCTGTGTTCATTCGTTTTCTCCTGATGTAACGTTCTGCCTTCATTAGTGCAATTTTCAGACCAGCTTGATTAGTTCTTATGTTCTATAATCATTATAGAACGAACGTTCTTATTTGTCAAGTCCCTGTTTGGTGTTTCATTCATACTCATGCAATAAATGGGCCAACCCGCCCCGATTTTTACTTCGGCATGGATTTTTTTAACGTTTTAGTGTATCCTATACTTTGATCTCAATATCCATTCCAGAAGCATTAAAAATTTTAACGATTCATCTGGAGGTCCCATGATTAAAGACATTTTGAAAGATGCAGAGAATCGCATGAAGGGTGCCATAGCCTCATTGGAAGAAGACCTTGGCGGAATCAGAACCGGGAGAGCCAATCCGGGATTGGTTGAAAAGCTGCCAGTCGATTATTACGGCGCTGAAACACCCCTGCAGCAGTTGGCGAGCATCAGCGTACCTGAAGCACGCGCGCTGTTGATCCGTCCGTTCGACCCTACCACCCTAAAAGTCATCGAGAAGGCGATCCTTGCATCCGAGCTTGGCCTGACCCCCAATAATGACGGCAAAATGATCCGCCTGAACCTGCCCGCGTTGACCGAAGAACGGCGCCGCGACCTGGTCAAGGTTGTTCACAACCGTCTGGAAGAATGCCGCATTGCCATCCGAAATATCCGCCGCGATTCTTTGAAGGATATGCGCGATTTTGAAAAAGAAAAGATGATCTCTAAAGACGACCTCGAGGTGGGCGAAGAAGAGATCCAAAAGTTGACCGACAAACACATCGAAGAGGTCGACAAGGTCGGTGAACATAAGGAAAAGGAGATCATGGAGGTTTAGCCCTTCAGATCAACCGTTTATGCCTGAAGAAATAACCAGAATCCCCACCCATGTTGCGATCATCATGGACGGAAACGGCCGCTGGGCGAAAGCTCGCGGCTTGACCCGTTTGGAAGGACATAAAGCGGGAACCGAAAACCTGCGCGGCATCATCCGTGCCTGTGTGGATTTCGGGATCAAATACCTGACCGTGTACGCTTTTTCCACCGAAAACTGGACCAGACCATCAGACGAAGTGAACGGACTAATGATGCTGCTCGAATCGGTGGTGGAGAATGAACTGGCAGAATTGCATCAGGAAGGTGTACAGATCCGCCACATCGGACGGCTGGAGGCTTTGCCGAGAGGCCTTGGTGATAAGGTCAGGAACGCCATCGAGATCACCAAAAACAATCAGCGCTTGATCCTCTATATCGCCTGGAATTACGGCGGCAGGGACGAGATCGTCCATGCCGTGCAGAAGATCATCGAAGAGGGCATCCCGGCAAATGAGGTGACCGAAGAGACGATCACCTCTCACCTGTTCACGCAGCAATGCCCGGACCCCGATCTGATCATTCGTACCTCCGGGGAATGTCGGACGAGCAACTTCCTGATCTGGCAGGGAATCTACGCCGAGTGGGTGTTTACGCCGGTACTCTGGCCTGATTTCAACAAAGATGAACTACGAAAAGCCCTCATAGAATACGGCAACCGCGAGCGCCGCTTCGGAAAAGTATGATGTGACCAAGATCATCTCCGATAAATCATTGAAGAAACGGCTACTCGTTGCTGCTGTATTAATCCCGTTGATCAGCTTTTTTATTATTATCGGCGGTTGGCCTTTTAACATCTTTGTCTGTTTCGCGCTTTCTCTCGGCGTTTGGGAATTCTGGCGCATGTTCCGCGGCGCAGGATACACCCCGTCGCTATTCATCATGGTCTCAGCTACGGTCAGCATTTTCTTTCTGCGTACCCTGCCGCTGGCTGATTACATGGGGTTATGGCTATCGCTGCTTGTGCTGCTCTCGCTGGGTGACGCCGTCAGGCAGCAAGCCTTGAACATTCCAAACGCAACTTTCAACTTTGCCATTACAGTCAGCGGCGCGCTTTACGTGGGTTGGCTGGGCAGTTACCTGGTTCTGCTGCGCGGTATGCCGCAGCCGCTGGGGTTGATCTGGACGTTGGTTGTCATTTTTGCAGCAGCCATAACAGACACCGGTGGTTATTTCTTTGGCAGTCTCTTCGGCAAGCATAAAATTGCGCCATCCATCAGCCCCAAGAAATCCTGGGAGGGCTATTTTGGAGGCATCCTCTTCGGTGGGCTTTTCACCTGGCTGGCGACGGCCATTTTGCATATCTACTTCCCCGAGATCATTGGTATCCACGGCTTGATCATTGGAACTGTCCTTTCCATCTTCGTTCCATTTGGCGACCTTGCAGAAAGCATGTTCAAACGCCAGTTCCAGATCAAAGACTCGAGCCATGTCCTGCCCGGGCACGGCGGCATCCTCGATCGTATCGATTCTTCGTTATGGGCGATCGTGATCGGATACTACCTCATCCTCGTTCTTCATTGACTTTCCGGAAAACCCAACCATAAGGAGTTTCCAAAATGTCAGAAAACCAACCCACACGTAACCTGGCATTGGACCTGGTACGCGTCACCGAAGCGGCTGCGTTGGCTGCCGGCCGGTATATGGGCAGGGGGAACAAGAATGAAGCCGACGGTGCGGCAGTCTCAGCCATGCGCCTGCTGCTCAATCAGATCGAAATGGACGGGGAAATTGTCATCGGCGAAGGTGAAAAAGACGAAGCCCCCATGCTCTACAATGGTGAACACCTGGGCACCGGCAGGCCACCCCACATGGACATCGCGGTGGATCCGGTGGATGGAACGCGTCCGCTGGCCTTTGGTCTGCCGAATTCGATCGCCACGGTGGCAATGGCCAGCCACGGTGCGTTTTTCAACCCCGGCCCATTCCTCTATATGAATAAGATCGCAGTCGGCCCTGAAGCAAGCGGGGTGATCGACATCGAAGCACCGGTAAAAACAAACCTGGAGAAGATCGCCCGCGCCAAGGGCGAGCAGATTGATAATCTGACCGTGGTCATCCTGGATCGGCCGCGGCATGAACAACTGATCCGTGAGGTCCGCGAAACCGGAGCGCGCATCAGTCTCATCCCCGACGGCGACGTGGCCGGTGCGTTGATGACCTCCACCCCCGGCACCGGGATCGATGTGTTGATGGGGATCGGCGGCACCCCCGAGGGAATCCTGGCCGCGGCAGCGCTGCGCTGCACGGGAGGGAACATCCTCGGTAAGCTGTTCGCGCGCAACAAAGATGAATTGGAACGCGCCAAAGCGATGGGGATGGATTATCAAAAGGTGTTGACCATGAATGACCTGGTGTCCACCGATGACGTTTTTTTCGCGGCGACGGGGATCACCACGGGTTATTTGCTCGAAGGTGTATCCTATTTTCCGGATGGAGCGAGGACGGACAGCCTGGTGATGCGAGGATTGACGGGTACGGTGCGGCGCATCACGGCCAGACTGCGCAGATCGCTGACCAGGGTCAGGCCATCC